>JAHJDJ010000088.1 GCA_018812585.1 bacterium | reverse complement strand
CGCTCTTGCCTGCCCTGTGTGTTGTGATCGGCATGAGGCCCACGGCAGCAGCTGAAGAAAAGGAATTGGTAGCCTTGTTTGGTGAGGCATATCTGCGATACCAACGCAGAGTGGGTCGATTTTTCCCCAAGTTTATTAAGTCGGCTGGGTGAGTGTGAATAATATGATATCGATGGCTAAGCCAGTCGATCGCGAAGCTTACTTTTAGGTATGACTGAGTACCTGCATTCACCGTGGCGCTGGTCAAACTGGCCAAAGGCCCCACCGTCACCGCCCAGCTCACCGACCTGGGCATCCAAAGCTCCTGATGCTTTCCCAATTTTCCCTAATATATAATCTTTCTTAGTCAATAAAAAGAGATTGAAATGATGAAATTGCCCCCGGAAGAAGAAGAGTCGAAAAAACCTGCCAAAAAATCTGTTCCGGTGAAGAAAACAGAAATTATTGATGGCTTTACCATCAAGTACCACGCGAATGGAAAAACCAGGTGGTCAAAAGGAAAGATCCTGGATGGAAAAGCGCAAGGTTATTGGGAGTGGTATCGTCCGGATGGCACGCTGAAAAGGTCGGGCTATTTTGATAATGGCGCACCGGTGGGTGCATGGACGACCTATGATAGTCAGTGACACGTTTATAAAATGACAACAAAAAAAGGAGCGGGCAGCTTGAATCACGAAAACGAACCAAGTTGCCCGCCGGAAGATTCGGCATTAACAGAATAGAATTCGGGTTTTCCCTGCTTCCAGGCAATGTCCGCGAGCGAAGTAAAAAGAGAGATTAAGATGAAACAATCCATCGTGCATGTCGCATTGGTCGTCAGAGATTACGACGAAGCCATTGCTTTTTATACGGAGAAACTGCATTTCACGCTGGTCGAGGATACTTACCAGCCGGAACAGGATAAGCGCTGGGTGGTGGTCGCTCCCCCCGGCTCCAGTGGCACCACCCTGCTTTTAGCCAGGGCATCCAAACCGGAACAGGAAGCTTTCATCGGCCATCAAACTGGCGGCAGGGTCTTTCTCTTTCTCAACACGGATGATTTCTGGCGGGATTATCACGACATGCGCGCTAGTGGAATCAAATTTGTCAGGGAACCGAAAAAAGCCGATTACGGCATGGTGGCGGTTTTTGAAGATCTGTACGGCAATCTATGGGATCTGCTTCAGCTGCGTGATGATCATCCGCTTTCCCAACGAAATTAATCATCCCAAAATGGAGAGAGTTTTATGACAACTTTTCAGGAATCGATGCAAGCCTACCGGTGCTTGCTTGAAGAAGGGTTGCTTCAGATGGCCTACCGCGGCTTGATGGATTACATGCTGGCGTTGAAAACCCATTTCAAAAATAGATATCCCGAGTACTTCGTTTCCGGCGGCTTGTACTATGGCTTTATGGATATGACCTATTTCTCCATCACGCCCGCCGCGTTGAAAGAACGTGCCTTGAAAATCGCCGTGGTCTTCGTGCATGAAACCTTCACCTTCGAGGTCTGGCTTTCCGGCAGCAATCGCCTGATCCAGGCTGAGTATTGGCAGAAGATCAAGGAAAGCGGCTGGAGTAAATATCGCCTGGTGTCAGATCCTGAAAGGGAGGATGCCATCCTGCAGCAAGTGCTGATCACCGGCTCCGATTTCAGCGATCTGGAGGCGCTCAGCGCGCGCATCGAGCAGGGCACGCTGGCCTTCACCCGGGACGTCCAGGCCTTGCTTTCATCCCTCTCAAACTAAGCCGGCCCGGCGTTCCGCAAGCAGCACTTGACAGTCTCCGCCATGTTGTCCATCTGCTTGCGGCTGGTGCGCTGGTCGCAAACCAGCGTCAGCATGCGGCCGGCCATCTCAACTATAGTGGCGTCCTCGTTCAGGCGCGGGTCGTGCGGGATATCCTGCCAGTGGATGGTCAGGCCGATGCCGGCCTTTCCCAGTTCGTCCCACAGCCAGTCCCTTGAAATCCCTGAAATATACACCGGCAGCCCCAGCGGCATGGCTTCAGCTGTCAGCGCTGGAAAGACGGGGCTCAGTTGGGGGATGCCGGAGATCGCGTCCAGCAAATTAACGTAATTTTCGCGCCGTCGTTGGTGGATGCCGGCCCAATCCAGTCGT
>JAHJDJ010000087.1 GCA_018812585.1 bacterium | reverse complement strand
ATGGCACGAAACCTGCAACTGGATGAGATCAATCAGAAGCGGCTGCGGATCATTCAGCGCGAGATCGATCATCTGGATCATGTGGTGCATGACGTGCTGATCTATGCACGCCCCTCACGGATGGAGATCGAACCGGTGCAAGCGCGAGAAATTATCATGCAGACTTTAGAGGTTATGGCACCCGGTTTGCAGAAAATGAATCATCGTGTGACCCTGAATCTGCCACCGGATCTGCCTGAAGTCAAAGCGGATAAGGATAAATTGCACCAGGTGATAAAAAACCTCATCGCGAATGCGGCAGAAGCGATGGGAACTGATGGGGAATTGACTATTTCATGCCGCACCAGTTCAACCCACGTAGATCTGCTGTTCAATGACAATGGACCGGGAATTTCATCTGATGTCCTTAATTCAATCTGGAATCCATTCTTTACAACCAAAGCTGACGGCACCGGTCTGGGCTTGGCAAACGTGCGAAAATTCATACAAGAGATGGGCGGCGACGTAGAGGTCGAATCTTCCGAAGGTGAGGGCACTTCCTTCATCCTGACACTTCAGAAAGCGCCAAAACATAAAGTGGAGTAACACATGAAGCGCATCCTTATTGTTGATGATGATATTTCCAGTCGTGAATCTATAATCCTGAATTTAGGCAGCGACGAATGGCATTTTGTCGAAGCAGCCGACGGTGAAGAAGCCCTGAAAAAGGTTCACGAGAACCAATTGGATCTGGTCATCAGCGACATTCGCATGCCTAAGATGGACGGTCTTGAATTCTTAGAAAAGGCAAAGCAGGTTCAGAAGGATCTGCAAATTATTATGATCACGGCTTACGATGATATGCAGACGACCGTCAAGGCGATACAAAACGGCGCTTATGAATATGTGCGCAAACCCATCGACTTAAACGATCTGGAAATTACTATAAAGAGGGCGCTGGAAAGCCAGGATATGGTGCGCCGGTTAGATGGTCTGGTTGACACGGTCGGTAAAGATTATCAGATGGATAATATTATTGGCAAATCTGCCGGTATGATCGAAGTTTTCAAGATCATCGGCGCGGTGTCTACTTCGAGGATTACGGTATTGGTGAGAGGCCAGTCGGGGACGGGAAAAGAGCTGATTGCCAAGGCGATTCACTATAGCAGCCCGTACCGTGACTACCCATTTATTCCCATCAATTGCACCGCAATTCCGGAAAACCTGATTGAATCAGAGCTTTTCGGTCATGAGAAAGGATCTTTTACGGGCGCTATATCGCAGTGTAAGGGCAAATTTGAGATTGCCGGTAAAGGAACTATATTCCTCGACGAAATCGGGGATATGCCCCTGCAGTTGCAGACTAAACTGCTGCGTGTCATGCAGGAGAGAACTTTTGAGCGGGTAGGTGGATCACAGACACTGCGAACGGAAGCACGCGTCATTGCTGCCACGCACAAAGACTTGGAACGGATGCTGGAAGAGAACGAATTCCGTGAAGACCTTTATTACCGTTTGAAGGTTGTAGAAGTTACCGTTCCGCCCTTAAGCGAACGCATGGAAGATATACCGCTATTGACCGATTATTTGATAGAAAAGATCAACAGAGATTTAAGCAAGCAGATCCGGAAGGTATCGCCTCAGGTCATCGAAATGCTGATGCACAGAGAGTGGAAAGGTAATGTGCGCGAACTGGAAAACGTCCTGCGCAGAGCGGTGGTTTTAAACCACGGTGAAATACTGCTGCCCGATGCGCTGGAAAGCAGTGCGGTGACGACGTCTGAAACAGCGATTGATGCGGATGACACGGTTCCTTTCCGCACTTTAGCAGAAGCAGAACGAGACTACATCCAGAAAGTGCTGGGGCACAACAATTGGAATAAGAAGCGCACTTGCGAGGTGTTAAATATCGCTAGAACTACCTTGGATCGAAAAATCGAGCAGTACGATCTGGCTCCGGAGTAAAGATATCTCGCGAATGGTTTTCATACGCTACTCTCAGGCACAATTTTGTAGCGATTTGAAATGAAACGAACCGATGTCAGATCGGTCAATAATTAATGATAAGTAAAAAATTTGTGTGGCCCTATTCTTGCATTAAACATCTGAAGACATAACCTTGAGCACACCATGAAGATCAAATGGATACTTCCCCTCATCGCTGTTGCGGCCATCATCTCGGTGGCAGTATCCTTGCGTTCTGATCGACTTTACACAACTTCCTCAGACCAAGCCTACAACTACTTCATCGCCGGAAAAGAAGCCGCTGAACGGCTTTATAATTCAGAAGCGCTGGAGAACTTCGAAGCGGCTGTTCAGATAGACAGTTCCTTTGCTTCCGCCTGGGCATACCTCAGCAAATATTATTACACGATGGGACGTTCCGAAGAGGGCAAAATGGCTGCGAAACAGGCTTATAAGCTGTCGCAGGATTTACCCGAGCGAGAACGTTTAAACGTACAGCTTCTTACAGCAGAGTTTCGAGGCGACAGCGACCAGTTTGAGGCGCTGCTTGAACTGATGCTGGAACGGTATCCAGGTGAAGTAGAACCCCACCTTTATAAAGCAAACCAACACTGGCAACGCGGTGAACTGCAAGAAGCCATTGCTGAATTCAATATTATTTTAAAGCTGAATCCGAATCACGCTTTAAGTTATAATAGTCTCGGTTATCTGCACGCACAGATGGGAGACTTTGAAAATGCGATTAAGTACCTTAAGAAGTATGTCTTTATTGCGCCGGATCAAGCCAATCCGCATGATTCATTAGGTGAAATCTATATCATGGTGGGCCGCTACCAGGACGCCATCGATCATTTCCGACGCGCTTTAGCTGTGAAACCCAACTTAGGCACTGAACCGAATAATTTAGGCAGCGTTATCTTCGTGCATTTGGCAAAGGCACAGCGCAGTCAGGGAAAATTGCACGAAGCGAAAAAGAGCTTAGGCCGGGCCAGCGAGCTATCCATCGGCGGTTGGTACGATCAGCAGATTCTCGTGGAAGAGGCAAAGCTGTTGAAATGCCAGGAGCAATACGAAGCTGCGATCGATTTAATCAGTCAGGCAAAACTGCTTTACGGAAAATACGATTCAGACCTGCGTGTCAGTCTTGCATCACTGTACTGCGAACTGAATCAACGCGAGAAGATCGATGAATTAATCAGTGAAAACGAAGAAGATATCCGTAAGACGATCTATAAGATGGCACAGGATACCATCGACATCACAGATGAAGTCCTTGCCAAGTACGCCACGGAATGCGAAACCTGCAATAAATTGAGTCTCATAAAAAAATCTCTGCAGGTTTACAAGCTGCGGCAAATTCACGAATACGAACCTGCATTGACCATTCTTGATGATTTGCTGGATGATGTGGTTATGTTTGAATCGAAGATGGATATCTGGTACGTAATGGCAAAAATACATTTCGATAAAGGCAATTTTCAGAAGTCTATCGATCTGGCTGATCATCTGATGCAATATAATCCGCAGCATCCCAATTTACAGATTTTGAAAGCGAAAGCAGAAGAAGCGGCAGGGATGCATGATGAAGCTGTCAGAACTCTGGAACAGTTCTTAGCCTCATCCTACGACGCGGATGAAAATTGGATGCCCCGCACGGAAGCAAAGGCTCTTTTAAAATCGATTCGCGAGGAACAGATTCTTTCATTACATTAATTGCATTGCGGAACGACTGACCGGTGCGCCGTAAAGATAGTTGGGACGGTCGCAGTCTGCCCCCGGTTATTAGTTCCGCTTGTCTACCCCCACCGAAGCTCGGTGGGGGTTCTTATTTTTCTGTTTGGATTTCATCGAAAAAATGCTTAACTTTAAATTTCGTCTCTAACCTTCAATTCGACATGTCAGAAGATACAAAGATCGCCAGCAAGATCTGGTTCAAGCAGCATTCTAAGCGCTTTTTCCGATTTGGGATAGTCGGAGGAATTGGCGTTGTCGTGAACATGGGGTTTTACGCCTTACTGTACGACGTGGTCGGTCTTTATGACATGCTCGCCGGGGCTATCGCTATTGAGCTGTCCATCATCAACAACTTTGTTTTGAATGAGCGCTGGACTTTTCGTGACCGTGCCGTGAAGAGTTGGAAGGTCTGGTTTCAGCGTTGTTTTGCTTTCCATCTTTCCAGCGGCCTGGTTGCGATGCTCGCCCAGTTATTAACCCTCTACATCCTGACGCGATCCTTTCATCTCTGGGACAAACTTGCTTATTTAATTGGGATCATACTGGGCGCTCTGGCGAACTACTTCATTTGTTCCAAATTGATTTTCCGCGACTCCAAGCCCGATCCAATTTAGCCTCCCTTACCGTCCATTATTAACTTTATACAAAATGCAATCAATTGCACTTTTCTGGCAGCATTTTTGCTTTTAAATTATCATGCACATGCAGATATAACAGAATTTACCGGAGACTCCATGACTGCGCTGAAATTCGGAAAATACGCAATAGGTTTACTGTTGTTAGCAACGAGCCCAGCCTTTGCAACTGTCGTACTTCCCATCTCTATTCCTGAACACAAGGCAGGCATCGATATCATAGCTGACACACCTTTTGGACTGACAGCAGCTTTCGACTTCAGCTCTTTTTGGAATAAACAGTCAGAATGCACGGGTGATGAGGTGTTTTCCACCTGGATCGTCCTGCCTGAACATGGGGCTGCGAAGATTGACGTAATCGACGCTTCGCCGCTGGTTGAAGTGAACCTTGGGAAACCGGTTATTTTGCGCGGCGTTCGATTGGCAACGTTGAATATTCGTCCATCGATTTATCGGGCGTCACAGTATGAGCCGATCAACAATGTGAAAGTACAGATTTCTGCTTCTGGATCTGGGATCAATGAGGTGGCTGCTCCGAAGTCAGTTAAATCACTGCGTAAACTCTTCGATGCTTTAACGGTCAATCCAGCTGCAACGAATGGCATCGATGATTTTGATCAGGAACATCTTTTAGTGATCTGCCCTGATTTTGCTGAAGGGAACATTTCAAATTACGTGGAATGGAAGCGTCGTAAAGGCATCGAGGTGACCGTTTCCACACTTTCGGATATCGGTATATCGTCCACCAATGACATCGGTTTGAAGAACTACATTCAGCAGGCATACGAGACTTGGGTGAATCCTCCTGATTTTGTCCTTCTTGCGGGTGACGAAACCGTCCTGCCAGTACACATGGATTTTACGGATGATCCCACGACAATTTTCAGCACTGCTTCTGTGCCTGGCTGGTATTCTGACGAAAACTGGTTTGTGTGTGTGGATGGTGATGATTTCTTTCCGGACATTATCATGGGGCGGTGGATTGTCAATACTGAGTACGAATACATCTACATGTCCGAAAAGATTAAAACATACGAGATGACACCCAATCTGACGCTAACTGATTGGTACGAGCATGCCGTTGTGACCGCTCAGGATATCTATTACTACCAGGGTGATCCCTCGATGCGAGAGACGAAGCTGCAGACGCAGCAGATGATGTACAATGCGGGGATTTCGCAGGTGGATACGCTCTTCAGTATGACCAATCCTTACCAGTTAGTGCAATGGATGACTGAAGGCCGAAGTTTTTTGAATTATCGCGGCTCTGGTTGGACCATGGGCTGGGCTGGACTGAATTTTTACATCGATATGGTTTACGAGATACAGAATACGTTCATGCTGCCGACCGTGACCGGAATCGGATGTGGTGTGACGCTATTTGTCGAACCAGACGAGTGTTTTGGGGAAGCGTGGATGCTGCAAGGAACGGTCAATAACCAGAAAGGCGCCATTACTTTCGTCGGCCCCACTTGGAATACACACACCTTTTTCAATAATGAACTGGATCTGGGGCTTTACCAATCACTCTTTGAAGAGGGTGAACCGCGCACCAGCACGGCGTTGATTGCCGGTAAAATGGCGATGTATGACTACTTCGACGATTATTTTATCCAGGATCCAAATATTGAAGAGATTGTGCGCGTCGCTTTTAATCAATACCATACGATCTCGGATCCGGAGCTTGCACCTTACAGCGCTATTCCAGAGCCGCTTTCTGCAGATCCACCAATAACGGTATTGAATGGCAGCCAATCTATCACTATCACGGTGACAGATCAATATGGTTTTCCGTTCGAGGGCGCTCAGGTGTGTTTGTATGCTCCTGATGATTTTCAGACCGCCGATCTGACCGGCCCGGATGGCACTGTAACTTTGACGTCGCAGGCAACTCAACTTCCGGGTTATGTTTACGTCACAGCAACTGCACACAATAAGGCGGCATTCGTAGACAGCATGCTGATCATCACCGCATCACAATACGTATTGCATTACGATTATATCATCGATGATTCTCAAGTCGGCAATAATGATGGAGGTTTATCACCGGGCGAAGATGTGGAATGGGTAGAAGTCCTGAAGAATTACGGTGTTCTTTCCGCTTTGGACGTCCATGCTGTCATGTCCTCATCACATCCAGAAGTCACAATCACTCAAGGTGAAGCATCCTTCGGGGATATCGCGCAGAGCGCAACCGCAACCAGCATCCCGAATTATGCTCTAAGCGTGGCTGCAGAACCTTATATCATCGGAGATGAAATTGAGATTCAACTCGATATTACCGACGCGGCGGATTCCTCCTGGACTTCAATTATCATCCTGCCACTGTTGACGCCGGACATGACGGTGCTCTCTTTCGATCCGGATCCAACAGGCAATGACAGGCTGGATCGCGGCGAAACCGCAAACCTATCATTCAGCCTCAGGAACGACGGCACATCTGCAATGGACGATGCCACGCTGGAGTTGTCAACTGACGACGAATACATCGAAATTCTGGAAGGGAGCGCTCCGCTGGGCAGTGTCGGGATAGGAAGCATGGTATTCAGCGGATCGTCACCGTTTGTGATTGCGGTCAGTCCTTATACTCCCACTTTGCATGAAGTAACCTTTGAAGTAACCGTCGTTTCTAACCAGGCTACCTACACTTTTGAAGACAGTGAGGAATTTACCTTTGAAGTCGACGAATATGGTGAAGTCGATCCTACTGCAAGTTTGAACTTCGATTACTACGCCTACGAATCGAGTGATTACCTTTTCTCTGAGGCGCCAGATTTTGTCTGGTTCGAACTCGATCCTGATTCCGGCGGTCCTGGTCAAGTACTACCGTTTTCAAACAGTGACCAGTTAATTAACGTTGATCTTCCCTTCACGTTTACATATTGGGGGCAGAACTTCGAAGAGATGACGGTTTCTGCGGATGGCTGGGTGCAGCCAGGTTCTGTTTCAACTGTTTCACCCATTAATTATGATCTGCCGCACTTCGACGATGTCGCGGGAATGATTGCTGCATTATGGGATGATCTCTGGAACACAGATAACGAAGAGGGTCGAATTCTCCACTACTACGATGAGAATAGCGGCTGCTATTACATCGAATACAATTATCTTTCGCATCACGCCAATGCTGCCACAAAAGAAACCTTCCAGATTGTATTATGCGATCCGGCGGTGGAAGTCACAGCGACAGGCGATGGGGAGATTCTGTTTTACTATAAGTCCCTGCACATGTTCGGAATACTTTTCACCACAGCAGGGATAGAATCCGTCTCTCAGACTGACGCTATTTCGCTCTGTTTCAACAATAACACACCGATCACCGCCTCAGGCTTGCGGGACAGCCTGGCAGTCAAATTTACACCTGATCCGCCGGAGATCACAGGCATCAGACAGTTGCCACCAACCGCGCAACACAGAATCATCCCGACAGATTTTGTGTTTAATCCAGCATATCCCAATCCGTTCAATCCAAGCACAACGCTGAATTTTACGATACCCATTTCTGGAGTTGTCGAGCTGAATGTCTTCAACGTGCGGGGTCAGCTCGTCGATGATCTGCAGAGTGGTCAGTTGCAACCGGGATATTACAGCCTCAACGTAGATGCTTCTGACTGGGGATCCGGGATTTACTTTGCTCGTTTAGACTATCAGGGACAGAGTCACGTTCAAAAATTGCTGTTAGTCAAATAAGTGAACCATCAGCCACAAAATCAGAAGGATCAGAGCTGGAGCTTTAAAGATACGTTACGGCGCATCTTTCCTTATCTGAAGCCCTATCGAAAGAAACTGATAATCGGTTTTATCTGCATCGCGGGGACAAACTTCTTCGGAGTCTTGTCCCCGTTGGTGTTGAAGTATGCCATTGAAGATCTGCAAGCGGGTGTAACGGTTGAGAAGATTTACCAGTATTCGGCTTATATCGTGATTCTCGCCACGCTTGCCGGTATTCTAAGATATTTTATGCGGCGCATCATTATTTCGGTTTCGCGCTGGATAGAATTTGATTTGCGCAACGAATATTACGCTCATCTGCAGAAACTCTCAGCCTCCTTCTATGACAAACAGCAGACTGGCGATTTGATGACCAGAGCCACATCTGACATCGAAGCTGTCCGTATGATTGTCGGGCCAGCGGTCATGTACTCTGTAGATACCATTATCACCTTTACCTTTGCGATCAGTCTGATGATCGCCTTGTCAGTGCCTCTTACGCTTGCTGTATTAGCGACTTCACCGATTATCTCTCTCCTGATTTATATCATAGCGAAGAAGATTCATGCCTATTCCCTGCTTACACAGAACTGCTACAGTCAATTGAATGCCATGACCCAGGAGCATCTGTCCGGAATCCGGGTTGTAAGGTCGTACTGCCAAGAAGAACAGGAGGCTGCTCTCTTTAAGACACTGAACCGGAATTATCTTGATGCTAATATGAAGCTGGTCAAGGTGCAGGCTGCGCTCTTCCCCATGTTTTATTCTATCTTCGGGGTGGGCATGGCTTTAATCCTCTACATTGGCGGTAAGTCAATCATTGCAGGCGGTATGAGCTTAGGCGATTTTGTCGCTTTCAGCGCCTATGTCAGTATGCTGGCCTGGCCGGTTATTGCCATTGGTTGGGTGATGAATCTTTTCCAGCGTGGATCCGCTTCCATGAGCCGCATCTCCAGTATATTGGATATTGAGCCCGAAATTAGTGATAAAGCAGACCCAGCTGAAGCGACTGCTCTGTCTGGCAATATCCTGTTTGAGGCGGTCTCGTTTAAATATAAAGATGGTTCTGGTTGGGCCCTGAAGGATATTTCTCTATCGATTCCGCGGGGATCATCTCTGGGGATCGTCGGTCAGGTGGGTTCTGGTAAGACAACAATGGCATCTCTGATTACGCGGCTCTATGAAGTCAGTTCGGGGACACTAACCATAGACGGCAATAAGCTCGATGAGATTCCGCTGGAGGTTTTGAGACGATCAATCGCTATTGTTCCACAAGATAGTTTTCTTTTCAGCGACCAGCTTTGGAGCAACGTTCTGTTTGCCAGGAACGAGTTCGATCCGGTTCTACTGCAGAAAATGGCGGACGCATCGAAATTGACAGGGGACGTTGATGGATTTCCTGAGGGGTTTGATACCTGGGTCGGAGAACGGGGGATCACACTTTCTGGCGGCCAAAAACAGCGCACCAGCATAGCAAGAGCATTAGCGGCGGATGCGCAGGTTGTTATCTTCGATGATTGTTTTTCTGCGGTGGATACGAATACTGAAGCGGAAATTTTAAGAAACCTGAAGTCCTTGCTCGCTAGTAAGACGGTGATCATCATCGCGCACCGTATCTCCACATTACAGTGGGCAGATAATATTATCGTATTGGATGAGGGGCGGATTGTGGAAAACGGTTCGCATGAGACTCTGCTGAAACTAAAGGGGCGGTACGCGGAGTTGCACAAGAAACAGTTATTAGAAGAGGAAGTGAGGCAGTCGATTGATTGAGGAATCAATCGCTGTATTAGATTATAAACTGCACGGTGATTCTCATAAGAACTCTTGCAGGCCGATTGCAATGAATACCAGGCTTGTATTCTGCTTTTAACACCGCTTCCCTGGCAGCTAAACCGAAACCATAACCTTCCGGATTTTCCTCTAAAATGATGCAGTAATCTATCCTGCCCTTCTCATCTACTATAAATTGTACCTCCACGCTGCCTTGAATACCCTTCTCTTCTGCTTCCTCGGGATAAAGACCCAGATCCAATATCGATTTATCTATGGCGTTCGATCCGCCAATCAGCTGCGGCTCAATATCAACATCCTCGTATTTCATGATAGGATATTCGGGTGGGAAAACGGGCCGTCCAGAAAAGCTCATGGCTGATCCGGTATTTCCACAGATCAGTATAATAAGAAATGCGGCGATGAGAAAACGGTATATGGTCAGACTTTTAAATGCTTTTTTCGAGATATTTATATCACCCTGCATACAGCCTCCACCGATTCTTTGATCTCATTCTGCCCCCTTACCCTGAAGATAGGGCATTATATGGACGCATTCAAGTGCAAAAAGTTGCAAGCATGCAAAAGATATTGTTAAAGGGCGCTCACTTAACTCGAAATTGTATCTCCTGTCTCATCTCGACTTGCACCAGTCTGTCACGCTGCATTCCGGGTGTAAATTGCATAGCCGCGATGGCTTTAATGCCAGCCTCCCCGAAACCCAATCCCAGGGGAGACTCGTTTTCCACAGTAATATCAACAGCTTGGCCTTTTCTATTGACCGTAAAACGGATGGTGCAGAAACCATTCGTGCCAGTCTTTATGGCCATCGCGGGGAACAGGTCGTTTTCCATGATGCAGTTGTAAAGCGCTTTTATGCCGCCCACCATTTGCGGAGGTGTTTCGACGGTATAAAAGGGGACTACATCTGGTTCGACTGGAGGCGGGGGCGGTGGTGTGATGTCTATCCATTCCCCGAGATTGGGCATCGGTATGTCCTCTACCAGGAGGGGGTCATCGCTGCTGATGGGAATCTGGGGTTTTGGCGGTGGCGGGGGACGTTTTATCTGGTGCGTGATAGGAATGTCTTCGACCTGCAATGTGATGCGTGCTGCAGTAGTTCTTACAATGGGTGGATGATACTCTTTCCAAGCGGCAAAGAAAGTGGTTACCAGAATCAAGGTGATGATCAGTGAAAGCTCGAAAACTTTAGGATATTGCATCCTTAAGGTGGCGTACGCAGTGACTTGTTGCATGATCGACCTCCTCAGTTGAAATAGCCGTTAAGTTTAATATAAGCCTTTCTTTCATTAAATTCCAGTGCAAAAAAATACGGCCACCCTTTTTCGGATGACCGTAATGTTTCTTTTTTTCTGAATCAGCTATTGAACTTTAAACTTGATAACCTGCTGCATAGGGACTTTTACAAATCTGTCTCGCTGTTTACCAGGTTTAAATTTCATGGCTCCGATAGCTTTGACACCGGCTTCACCGAAGCCCAATCCTTCAGGGCGTTCCTGGAATACTTCGATATTAATCGGTTTTCCCGTTTCATCGACAATGAAACGGATGATGCAAGTCCCACCGACACCAGCCTGCTGCGCCATGCGTGGGAACAGATTATGCTTCTGAATGTAGTCGTAGATCGCCTGGGCGCCGCCAATTAATTCGGGTTTATGTTCAACCGCGAAGAAATCTACGATGTCATCATCGTCTGAGGGCGGAGGCGGAGGCGGTTCATCGAAGATATCCCAATCCGTATCATCAATTGAAAGATCGTCTTCGAGTTCCGGGTCGTCGGATTCGATGGGAATCGTAGGACGCGCGGGCGGCGGCGGTCTCTTGATCTGCTGTGTGATGGGAATATCCTCTACCTTGATGATGACCTCTTCAACTTTGATCGTCTTCGATTGAATATTGAATTCTTTCGATCCGATGAAAACGATCGTCATCAATAGCAGCGTTATAATTAGCGCAATTTCCAGCACTTTGGGGTACTGATAGCGCAAATCGGCTTCTGGGTTCTTTCTTCTCATGGCTTCGTCTTATTTGAAGCGAGTTGAATAATTAATGCGCAGAGCGTAAGCATCGCGCAACTGTTCCTGGATATCGCTGACCATCCCCATCTTGACCTCTTTATCGATCTTCAGCGAGATAATGAGACGGCGATTGGCAGCAAATTTTTCACCGATAATGTCTGACACGACGCTCACGGGAATAATCTTGTCGTCGACCGAGATACGATTATTCTTGTCGGTCCAGACATAAGTGATATTCCGCTTTGCCTCGACCTTTTCAGTGGAACGCGCGGCAGGCGTCAAAATCGGTAAACCTCTGAATTCCTTGAAGACTGTCGTGACCATAAAAAAGATCAACAGCATGAAAATGATGTCAGGCATCGACGACGTCGGAATCGAGGCTTTGGTTTCTTGTTTGCGCTGAAATTTCATGGATTCTACTGCTCCGGTTCAGCTATTGAAATCTTCGTAGCTCCAGCCACTTTTACCTGATCCAGCACCTGGATATAGATGTCATAGTCTGTTTCCCGTGCGGTTTTTATAGAGACGACCAGTTTGGGTTTACCATCGTTGTCGAAACCCTTTTCTTGGATTTTCTCTTTAATCAACCGCGCTACTTCTTCCAAGGGAATCAGTTGATCGTCCAGAAGTACCTGGCCGGATTCATTTACCAGCAAAGCAGCGATGTTACCCTTCTTGATCTTAACTTCGGCGCCACCTTTTTCCGGCAGGGTGAGGTTGATACCCTTATCCATGTCAATGGTGGTGGTCACGAGGAAGAAGATCAACAGAAGGAAGGCGATATCTGCCATTGAGGAGGTGAAGATTTCAGAATCGCGCTTTTTCTTCTTATTTTTGAGCATAGTTCTTTCCGGGGGCTAACGTTTGATCCGGATTTTAGCTGGCGGCTTTGGTTTTACCCTTTTCCATCTCATCCAGGGCATCGATAAATTCGACAGAGCCTTCTTCCATATCAATGACCAGCTTGTCAATGCGGGTGATGAAGAAGTTGTTGAATACCTGGATGATCATGGCGACGATCAAGCCGAACAAAGTGGTTAACAAAGCTTCGGAGATACCCCCTGCCACAATAGCGGGGGAAATGTCGTTCGCTTTGGCAATTTCCTCGAAGGCGTTGATCATCCCGGAAACAGTTCCGGTAAATCCAAGCATGGGGGCCAGGGCGATGATGGTCGATAACCAGACGAGGTTCTTTTCCAGGAAGGCCATTTCGATGGATCCTGCCGTCATGATAGACTTTTCAACCGCGTCAATGCCGCGATCAACTCGCGTCAAACCGGCATGGAAGACTGCAGCCACAGGACCGCGGGTGTTCGCACAGACATCAGCAGCTTGATCGACACCACCCTCTGAGATGGCTTGCCGTACTGTAAGGATGAACTTACGGGTGTTAACCGAAGCTCTTGATAAGGTCCAGAGTCTTTCCAGGGAAAATGCAATCCCGATGATCAACAGACCCAAAATGGGATACATGAATGGGCCGCCATCCAAGAACAGCTTTACCATGCTAATCGCTCCTATTTATTGCGGAAACTCTACTATTTCTCGTTGATCTGTAAACATAACACATTTTAAGTATAATGTCAACATCTTTTTTGTCTTGTAATTATTTGCACATGTTTACTTAACCAAGCCAGCGATCTCCCTTGCTTCATCGAACAGGGTCAATGCTTTCTCGATCTGGGTATCGCCTGTAGCTCTCACCTGGTAATAATAATCGCGGTTATTCCAGTGAATCTGAGCGATCTCAGCCGTCAGTTCCCGCGTAATGAAATCCAGGTCCTGCTGGTACTGTTCTTCGTTGAATTCAATTTCATTCTCGGTGGCTTTAGCGACTAATCCATCCAGCATTTCCTGCGTAGGTTTATATTCTGCCTTGAACTTCTGGAAATCGGTGTAAGGGATTTCATGGTCAGTGCAGTAGCTGCTGGCATATTCGAAGAATACTCTTTGGCGGAGTAATTGAATGCTATACGACTGAATGCGATCGGGTTCCACCTTTATGTCCGGTGTTATTCCACCGCCGCCATATACTATGCGTCCTTTTACCGTGTGATACACTTCCTTGGTGCTGTCGGGATGTTCGTGAGCTTCAATGGCGTCTTCATCATAAGCTTCTGAGAGATATTGTCCCAGACCGTCATCATAAGGGCGTTGAATCAATCGACCTGAGGGGGTATAGTAACGGTCAGTGGTGATGCGGACGACGGAACCGTCGCCCAGATCAAATCCACGCTGCACAAGACCTTTGCCGAAGGAGGTCTGGCCAATCACCAGGCCTCGATCCAGATCCTGCATAGCGCCGGCCACAATTTCAGAAGCAGAGGCGCTGCCGTGACTGAGCAGAACAATGATGGGGAGATCCTGGTAGGGCGCTTCAGCGAGGGAGAAATAAGATCTTTCTGAATCCGCTCGGCGTCCCAAGGTATAGACCAGTCTCTGCTTATCGCCGACGAATTGGCCCAAGACTTTGATAGCCTGCTGCAGATAGCCGCCGGAATTACCTCTAAGGTCGAATATCAATTGCTTCATTCCCTGGCCGTAGAGGTCGTCCAGAGCTTCCTTGATTTCGTCAGTGGTGGTGGTTGTGAACTGATTCAGTAAGATGTAGCCGGTATCATCTCCCAGCATATAATGCGCCAAGACACTGAAGATGGGAATCGTGTCACGCGTAATGGTAAATGTCAGGGTTTCATCAAGACCAGGCCGTTGAATGGTTATGTCAACTTTCGATCCTTTCGGTCCGCGTAGTTTCTTAAAGACTCCATCATTGGTGATACCATAAGTCGACACTCCTTCAATTTCGATGATCATATCGCCGGAGCGCAATCCCATGCGATCGGCGGGTGTGCCGGGAATGGGACTGATTACCACGATGACATTATTCTGAAGAGCGAAAGAGATGCCTATTCCTTCAAATTCACCGGCAAATTGTTCCGATATCGTTTGCTGATCCTTGGCACTGATATAGACGGAATGCGGGTCCAGTTTCATCAGCATACCTTCGATGGCGCCATCCACCAGTTCGTTCATGTCTGGGTCTTCGACATATTCTTCCCGAACCAACTGCATGACGTACGCCAGCCGGTTGACCTGATCGTAGATACTTCGACCAGCGGCCCATAAATTTTCGGTAAACTTCATCCCTGAGATAAAGGCCAGGATGACGACGAGCGATCCATATATGAAGAGTTTCTTTTTCACAATCTATCCTATGGCTAGTTATGTTCGGTTATGGTATATCCAGGTTAGTATTTCTCGATCGTTATCCGTTAGCGCCCGATCACGCCGATGCATCACCTGCTGGGCGGTTTCTATAGTCGGTTTCAGATGATAACGGGTCAATTTTTCGGCTCCACCCCAATGAAATGAGGGGATATTTCGCGGTGGAAATCCCGCCCCGAATACGATGCACCCTACGCCCACGACCGTGCCGGTGTTCAAGACCGTGCCGATGGCAGTCTTGGAGTGATCCCCCATGGTTAACCCCACAAAGAGCGTGCCGGAATCTATTAACTTATCCCCTACCTGGACTTTTACAGGTGTATAGTTGTTCTTCAGGTTGGACGTTTCCGTCCCGGATCCTAAATTGCACCATTCTCCGAGGAATGAGTGACCTAAAAAGCCGCCATGCTGTTTGTTGGTATAGCCCTGTATTATCGATACCGAAACTTCGCCTCCAACCCGGCACTGCTCTCCCAGACAACTCCCTCTAATGTGGGTTAGGGGTTTCACTTGTGATTTCAGCCCGATAACCGTGGGACCTTCTATAACGCTGTTGGCGCCGATTTTCACGCCTTCGTCTATGACGATGGGACCGTGAGAAGCGTCAAGGAGGACCTGAGGCGAAACTTGCGCCCCGCTGCCGATATAGATTTCTGATTCGTTGATAAGGGTGACGGATCTCATCAGATGACCGTCAACGGTTCCTAATTTAAAAAGCTGCCGGGCTTCTCTCGCATTCTCGTCATTCATGGCGTTGACGAGATCCCAGGTGTACTGCAGGGAGCGGCAAACGTTATCCGACACCTCTACTATTTGAAACCCTTCAAGCGTCAAAAACGTTCCTGCCTGCCATCCGGCGGGAGCTTTTCCGCGAAAAGCGACAATTCGAGCGCGGTTTACAGCCGCCTCACCTGGCTGCAATTTTTCGATCTCAGTAAATTTAACGCCTGCAAGACAAGCTCCACTGATGCAGAGCACATCCTCGGAAATATTATCTGGCGGTAGAGGAATTTTTGACGCAGGTCTTAGATAATCGCGGGTTATCCCGTAGATCGAGGCATTTGGAAAATGCGATATAATTTTATCACTTAGACATCTTATACCACAGCGCAGGTCCCAAACCGGTCTTGTCAAGGATATGGGTTCCAGGGATATAGCGGCATCATCTTCGTATAATATGACGGTATCAGTCATGGTTTTCTCCTAAGCTAAAAGCTTCGCCATTAAACTCATCTCCTGGTAGATCGCATTTTCGGGACAGATTTCATCACAACAGCCACACTTGATACACTTCTTGTAATCAATCTCTGGCACGTCCTTGATCAGCGTCATGCAGCTTTCCGGGCAGTTATCGATGCAAAGCTCGCAGGCAGTGCAGAGCTTCGGATTAGAACGCGGCCGAATCCAGATCAAGCGCTTCAGGTTGCGTTTCAGGATGGGTGGGATACGTTCTATTTTACTGACTTCGGGCGGCTCAAAATCTGGCAGGATAAATTCTTCTAAGGAGTTGCCGAGAATTTTGGAGGTATTTTCATCCCAGTTCCAGCAGCCGGCTTCAACTGCGGCCTGAAAGACGGGAAGACTGGCAATGTTCTCGCCCATTATTTGTGCTGCAATTCTGTCGATCTCAAATGCATCTTCGGAGACGAGAAGAGCGCCGATTTCTCTCGGCTGGCCAGAAGAAGGCCCATTCCCTTCCATACCAACGACGGCATCCATAATATTCAGTGTGGGGATAACCTGACTGTAAACTGCAACAACATATCTACTGAAGGGCAGTGGATCGGGAGCCAGACTGTGCATGTAGCTTTTCCTGTACCCAGGCACCACGCCAAACATATTTTTTACCGCTCCTGTTGTGCGGGTCAGCAAATGCGTCTTCAGCTTGGGGAGATTGATGATGACATCGGCATCCAGGGCAACTTCTGAAATGCTGACATGCCCTTCCGGCGCGGTGAAACTGCGCACTCCATATTCTTCAAAACTGAGAAGTTCCACGCCTAAACGCTTCGCGGCCAGTGCGAATCCGGTCTTATCCCAATATTTCTCCAGATCTTTAGGCTGCCCGGCCGGACTGTCACCGATGATGATAGCCCCCCCACAATCCAGTACCAGCTCACCGACCGCCACTAATATTTCAGGATGCGTGGTGACAGCTTTTGAAGGTTCTTTGGCAGAGAGCATATTCGGCTTAAGGAGTACTCTGTCTCCTCGTTTCACGAAGTGCGACATGGGCTCAAGCAGATCCAAGGCTGCGCAGAGCGCGGAGCGTACGATGGCGGGTTCATAGCTCTTGCAATGTACCAGCGCTACCGGTTTCTTGATTTGTTCTACTATTTGCTCTTTTAGCGCCAAATTTGACTCAATCTTGCTTAGCGATTTCTGATAAACAGTTTTCCGGGGAGTTGTTTTACCCAGCCCTTCATTTCCAGATTCAGCAAATCCGCCAGGATGGACGACACAGGTTTGTTCAGATCCTGGACTAACTGATCGATATGGATCGGATCATGTGAAAGGCGCTGGGCTACTTCCAGTTCTGTCGGATTTAACTGAGGCATTTTTTCCCGTTTAATCTCCGGAAATTTATCGCTGCCTTCAGTGAAGCCAAGTTCTGCAATGATCTCTTGCGAGGAATTGACCAGTATTCCGCCGGCGCGTATCAATTGATGAGGCCCCTGGGATTCCTTATCGTCGACATTGCCCGGAATGGCAAAGACGTCTCTCCCCTGCTCCAATGCGAGTTTTGCGGTAATCAACGCGCCGGATTTGAATCCACCCTGCACTACCAGCACCCCGGAGCATAATCCACTGATGATACGGTTTCGACGCGGAAATAGTCCCGGATCGGGCGACGTTCCGGGCAGAAATTCTGATATTAATGCTCCGTTATGTTCAATTTTTTCAGCGATGCTTTTATTTTCGGGTGGGTAGATGTAGTCAATACCACATCCAAAAACAGCATAAGTGCGCCCTGAAGCTTGCAGAGCTCCATCGTGGGCTGCGGAATCGATGCCTCTGGCCATGCCGCTGACGATGCCGATTCCCGCCTGCGCTAACCCTTCTGCAAAGCGATTGGCCTGCCGGACACCATAGATACTAGGTCGCCTCGTCCCCACGACAGCCACCAATTGTTCACCCGGTTGCGGTAATGAACCGCGCACAAAAAGTAGTACGGGCGGATCGTGGATTTCTTTTAGCCTCTCCGGATACTCTTCATCCCAGATGGAAATCATTCGTGCGTTTATCGTCAGAAGTTTTCCCCAAAAATCTTCTGCCGTCTGATCCAACTTAGCCGATTTGATTGCTGCGGCGGTTTGCGGGCCAATTCCGGGCACGGATTCGAGCATCTGTTGACTGGCTGAGAAAACTTCAGAAGGGCTTCCGAGGGAATTAATCAAAGATCGAAAATAAACAGCGCCAATACCGGGAACCAGATAGAGCGCCAGTGTTTTTACGGGATCGTCAGCAATGGATTCCGCGGGAGAAAAAGAGGATTTAAAAAGATTGTTCTGATCAGCTTTCAAGGCTCTTTCTTCAGTAAGGCCCAAATATCATAGATAATTTCTGTAACTCCAGCTCCAGTGACAGCCGATATGCGTTTGTCGTATGAAAAGCCTTCTACATCATCGTGAAGCGGTAAATCCGATTTTGAAAGCACGGTGATGCGAGGTCTCTTCAGAAGTTCAGCATTGAAGGTAATCAATTCCTCCATGAGAGTTTCCAGCGTGCTCTGCGGATCGGGCTGGCTGCCATCGATCAATATCAGTAATACTTTAGTGCGTTCGATATGTTTCAGGAATCGGTGACCTAATCCCTTCCCCGCTCCCGCGCCCTCAATTAATCCCGGGATATCTGCCATGACGAAACTGCAATATTCACCTGCTGATACAATTCCCAAATGAGGTTGCAAGGTCGTGAAGGGATAATCGGCGATTTTCGGTTTTGCATTGGATACTCTGGAAAGCAGGGTTGATTTACCAGCATTGGGCAGTCCCACCAAGCCGACATCTGCCAGCATCTTCAATTCCAGATCCAGATCAATTTGATCACCGGGTTTCCCTTCTTCAAAGTGGCGCGGCGCGCGATTTGTCGATGTGGCAAAACGGGCGTTACCTCTGCCACCTCGCCCACCTTTTGCGATCAGAAATGATTGACCATTCTCGACCAGATCCGCAATGACTATCTCAGTCATTCTTTTTTTGATTAACGTTCCTGGAGGTATTTTAATGTAGAGATCTGATCCACTTTTGCCAGTTTTATTGGCTCCCTGGCCATGTTTTCCACGCTCAGCCTTGAAATGCTTGCGGTATCTGAAATCAAGGAGGGTGTTCAGGGAATTATCGACCATAAAATAGACGTCGCCGCCTTTACCGCCGTCTCCGCCATCAGGGCCGCCCTTGGGAATGAATTTCTCCCGGCGGAAGCTTAATGCGCCATTCCCACCATCCCCGGCTTTAACACTGATTCTAACTTGATCGATAAGCATTTCGTGTACGACTTTTGGTCCTTCAGGTAAAAAGTAAATATAAGTGTGATTTCTTCAACTTGCAATGCCTTTTAAATCAATTTCCAAGACGTTCTCGCATTTTATTACTTGACTATTACAATTTCTGGGGTTATACTACAGCGTAAATATTTCACCCATGGATTCTTGACATGATTTCCGCGGCGATATTCTATTTCTAATCAGAGTACAGGAATTAATTCCAGGTATCCATCATGAGTGAGGAGCGAAACTTCCAGCTTCTTCTTGACCGCGACGTGGTAAAGTTCACATTACAGGGTGTTCCGGATCGTCCTGGGATCGCGGCTGAGATCTTCACCATCTTAAGCTCAGCGGGTATCAATGTTGAGCTGGTAATCCAAACTGCAAGCTATGCGGACGTTGCGGAAATCTCGCTGGTGATCAAGGATGAATTTGTCTTTGCTGCGGAACAACAGCTCCAGAATCTTTGTCCTGATATGTGTGCGCGTGGGTTTTACCGGGATGATGGCATCGGTTTAATCACACTCTCGCGTAAAAACATTTTTAAAATGCCTGGAATAGCCGCCAGACTGTTCCGCGTGATAGCTAATCTCTCCATAAATATAGAATTAATCTCCACCAGTTTCGATTGTCTTACCTGCTGCATCAGAGAGACAGAGCTTTCCAAAGCTTATCAAGCTCTGGTTGAGGAGTTTGATATCACACAAATCCACTAAGGTACGATTTTCCCCTTTCATCTTCGTAATAATGACCTCTAAAAATTCCCTTCAAATTCAGTGAAGGGAATTTTCTTTCTCTCCGATATATAATAAAAGGCATCCTTTGGACTTTTAATGCACTCAGCAAGAATCCTGATTGTCGACGACGAAGCCGATATCTGCATCCTTTTAGCAGAAGCTCTGGAGGATCAGAAATGGATCGTCGAATGGCAAACTGATCCTCACAAAGTACTGGAGGTAATCAGGCGAAATCCCTACGATCTGATTTTCCTCGATATCAAGATGCCAGACATCACAGGTCTGGAGCTGTTGCCGCGCATTAAAAAGATATCGCCTGAAACAGCGATCATCATGATGAGCGCTTATGGAAATATTTCCATGGCGGTTCAGGCGATGAAGGCCGGCGCTGAGGATTACCTGGAAAAGCCGTTTCGTGATATCGATGAAGTCAACCTTGCGGCACAACGTCTGATTGAGGTGGCCAGAGTGCGTCTGGAAAATAGATTTTTGAAAAAGCAGCTTGAAGAACGCTTTCAACTGGATGGTTTAATCAGCGCCAGCCCGGCGATGCAGGAGGTCTTTTCTTTAGTGAAGAAGATCGCTCCGATCGATGCGACCGTCCTGATAACCGGTGAAACCGGTACTGGAAAGGAATTAATCGCTAAAACCCTGCAGCGCAACAGCAAGCGATCGAATGGTCCCTTCATCAGCGTCAATTCAGGGGGATTACCTGAAGGGCTTCTTGAATCGCTCCTATTCGGACATGAGAAGGGAGCCTTTACTGGCGCGACACACCGCGTTAAAGGGTATTTCGAAGAGGCGCATGAAGGCACTCTTTTCCTGGACGAGGTAGGCGATATGCCCCAGCCACTCCAGGTGAAGCTACTCCGCGTTTTGCAGAATCGCTCTTTTCAGCGTGTCGGCGGTGACGAAGAAGTTTCTTGTAATATTCGGTTGATCGCCGCGACGAATAAAGACCTTGAAATTGAAGTAGAAGGGGGAAGATTCCGAAAAGATCTGTATTTTCGGTTGAATGTCATAACTTTATCATTACCTCCTTTAAGGGAGCGTCGCGAAGATATACCCATTCTTGCCAGGTATTTTCTTAAAAAGTATGCAGACGCATTCGCTAAGGATATTAAGGAAATTACCCCTGAAGCAATCAGGCAATTATGCGCTCACGATTGGCCTGGAAATGTTCGGGAACTGGAGAACAGGGTTGAACGAACTGTCGCACTGACAGAAAAGCAAGCTCTGGGACCGAATGATTTTGTTGATACTCCTACCTTTAAGGGACATGACTGGGTTTCGGAGATAATGGATCTACCCATTCATGTCGCCAAGAAGCAGTTTGAAAAGCGATATCTGCTGGAAATACTAAGCAGACATGACGGCTGCGTAACTGACGCGGCACGCAGCGCTGGTTTACCTCGGCAGAACTATCATCGCAAGATGAAACAACTTGGAATTTCACCAGCAAACCTTGTAGAGGAACTGGTATCCGGGTAGTTTTTTAAGCTGTTTTGCGACCACTTGTAATCATTTTATGACAGAATCATTCTTTTGTGACAGGTCCATAAGCTGTTGGTTTTATGTGCATTATGCGTTATCGCCAGAATTTGCTGTATCCATAGCGCGACAGATTCAATAAATATCAACAAGTATTATACAATATTCCTGGGATTCTGAGATAATTGCGTTTTATCATATTATTTATTAATAACTTACAAAACTGGCACGGGATTTGTCTATTATCAACTCGAAAGCGAATGGGACTAAATTCACTCAAATCATAATAACATTGTAACGGAGGAATCATGGGACAACAACAACTCTTACTGATCGTCTTATCAGTCATCATCGTTGGTATCGCAGTCGTCGTCGGTATTAACATGTTCAACGATCAGGCCGCTTCTTCGAATCTGGACGCGGTAACAGCAGACTTGATTAACCTGGCATCACGTGCACAGCAGCATTTCCGTCGCCCGCTTGCCATGGGTGGTGGCGGTGGTTCATTTGTACTGCTGGCAGCTAGTGCGGCTGGAATGGAATTCCTGACCACGCAACCTACCAATGAAAACGGCGCCTACACAATCAGCACTGCTGGTAGCGCCACGTCCGTGACTCTTACAGGTGTTGGAACCGAAGATGGCGACGGTGACGGTACAAACTGTACAGCTACTATTCAGGTATGGGCTGACAGTATTGACATGACTATATCAACCCGGTAGATTGGGTCTGTGACAAGATCTATCACGGGCTGTCTTCTACCTCCACAATCGCCTGTTGATAGCGCCGGCGGTTCCGGAAACGGAGCCGCCGGCCTCGATGTTATAATTACGGGGTTATTAGCGATATTCAGTTTCAGTCCACGCTATTAGAATCGCTGTCATGAAAAAAGGAAATAAAATCTGCCCAAACTCCAGCATGTCTGAACGATCCTCTCCAGGGAAATCTGCCTGCGATGATCAACAGGACCTGCTTTTTTGTATTTATAAGGAACAATTATCTTTAAAGCACTGTCTTTATGGATCGTTAGATAGTTTGGAATCATTTTTGAAACAACCCGATTGTGGACGTTAATGGCTGAATTTAGATACCAGGGCATAGCGGTTTCCGGTCGTGTGGTTCAGGGCATTCTTTCTGCAAAGAACAAAAGGGATGCTCAGAAGCGCGCAGAAGATATCGCTAAACAGCGCCGCTTCCGATTGAAGAAGCTGGAGCGCAAATCAACCTTCGTCTACAAGGTTCGCAAAGGAAAAGAAGCCGCTTTGGCTGGTCAGCAGAAGGCATTCAACGCCGATGAAGTCAGGCGGGCGCTGGAAAAGATGGGATACACAGTCCAATCCATCCAGAAAAAAGTCATCGAATTCAAGGTAAAACCTCCGGCAAAGGACATCGTGATGTTTATCCGTTTGTCTGCGGATCTTCTGCGTGAGAAACTACCGTACGACGAAATTCTGAATCTCCTTTCCAATGACATTGACAATAAGGCGCTAAAGCAGACATTGAAGGAGATTCATCAGGACCTGAAAGACGGTAAGGACGGCACCGAAGTTTTCGGCAAGCAGGCGGATAGTTTAGGAAAATTCCCTGCGCATATGCTGGGAGTTGCATCAAAATCGGGTAACATGGTCGAGATCTACGAATCGACTGCTAAATTTCTCGAACGTAATGAAGAATTCAAAAAGAACCTGAAAAGCGCTATGATCATGCCGGCGGTCGTCGTGTTGGCTCTGTTAGGCGCGGTGCTGTTTTACGTGGCCTATATCTTCCCCGAGACGGCCAATATGTTCTTGAAATTCGACATTGATCTGCCACCCATGACTGCGGGGACATTAGCCTTATCTGGTTGGCTGCAGTCAAATGCTATATGGATTATTGGCAGCATATCGATAGTCGCGGCAGTGATTACCAGAATGGTCATCACAACTAAGGGAAGGTTTCTCCTGTCAAAGTACATGATCAAGGTTCCGGTTGTCGGCACCTTGATGCATAAAACGTCGATTGAAATCTGGTGCCGCGTATTTCACTCACTATACTCAGGTTCTGGTGAAAACGTGGAGGCAATTCGTATTGCTGCTGAAGCGTGCCGTAGTCCTTATATGGAAAAGCAAATTAAGGATATTGCAATACCGATGATGCTGAAGGAGGGTAAGGGACTGATCGAAGCTCTGGAGAAGACCGGAGTCTTTACACGGAATGCTTTGCAGCGGCTGCACTCCGGCGCGGAGACAGGCACTATTCGGGAAACAGCGCTGCAAGTGGCGAACTACTACGAAAAAGAGACAACCCATAAACTAAATAATATTATCGATATGATCCAGGTTTTCGTCGCCATGGCGATCATGGTGGTAATGACTGCGATCACGATTGTTAGTTCGGAGACGGCGGTCATCCGACCGAAAACGCCCGGCATGTAGATCTTATGGCTGTAAAGGACGAAATAAGAAAGATAACGCGTACCGGCGAATTACTGGTCCAGCGCGGGGTTATCGATCAGGATATATTGGACAAAGCCATTCTTCTACAGCAGGCTGAGGAAGGGTCGCGTCGGAAATTAGGTGAAATCTTAGTCGAGGATCTCAATTGTGAACGCCATGAGATTTATCTCGAATTAGCCCGGATCTACGCTTTTCCGGAAGTTGACCTTGAAAAGTTTGAAATAACTGATAAAAAAGGTCAATTCATCAAGTCGCTTTATGATAGTGTCAGTAAAAAAGAGAGAGTAGAGCTCTTTCAAAGTAATGTCTTACCGTTTCGCATCGATGAGAATCGACCGGATACTTTGCTGGTTTTGACAGATGATCCTACGAACCGCGATATTATGGTTCTTGCGAAGAAACTGCGGTTCAGGCATATTGAATTAGCTTACGCCAAGCGGGAAAATATCAAAAAGTGGATTGAGAGCGTTTATCCAACCACGAATGAATTCCTGCAGATCATAGAAGAATCAGCCGGCTCTTTCGAATCCATAGAAGATGGCGGCGGCGAAGACGGCATCGATGAAGAGGCTTTAGATCAGGAAATCAACCAATCTCTATTGACTAACCTGGTCGAAGGCTGTCTGGTAGAAGCTGTTCGCAGAGGCGTCTCTGACATTCACGTCATGCCTCAAGCAGGTAATAAGACGGACTTCTACTTCCGCATCGATGGCAAGTTGCAATTATGGCATACTCAGGAATTAATTAAACCAGAAGCCATGGCGGCTGTGGTTAAAGATCGATCAAGAAACGTAGACCGATTTGAACGTGAGACAGCTCAGGACGGATATATCCAGCGCAACATCGACGGAACCATGATCCGTTTTAGAGTATCAATCATCCCAATAGTGTCCACCGAGTTCAAGCGCAAGTTAGAATCCATCGTTATTCGTGTTCTCGATGATCGTAAAATCATCACAGATTTGGATAAATTGGGATTGCAACCCCAGGCGAAGAAGGATTTCCGGAAAGCCATTACCAAACCACAGGGGATGGTGATTCTGACCGGTCCGACTGGTTCTGGTAAATCGACAACCCTGGTCGCTGCGCTGTACCAGGTATTATCATCGGAAGTGAACTGTCTGACGGTTGAAGATCCGGTTGAATACATCATCAAGGGCGCTCGGCAGATAAAAATCAGCCATACCCTCGGTTTTGAAGGAGCCATCAGAGCTATTCTGCGTCACGACCCGGATATCGTCATGGTGGGTGAAATGCGTGATAAAGAGACCGCTGAGATCGCAATCAAGCTGGCCAACACAGGTCACTTGACCTTCTCTACTCTGCATACCAACGATGCTCCGTCCGCTGTATCTCGTCTGTTCAAGATGGGTGTGGAGCCGTTCCTGATCGCTTACGCCATCAATATAATCGTTGCGCAGAGGTTGATTCGGACACTCTGTCCGAAGTGTAAGGAAGTTGATACTGATTTGGATCTTGAGGTGCCATTAAGTCTGGGGTTCGTTGCTGAAGAGATTGAAACGACTCTTTTCCATAAAGCGGTTGGTTGTGAGCATTGCACAAATGGTTATAAGGGACGCGCCGCCATTCACGAAGCGTTGTTTTTTACCCGGGAAATACGACGATTAATATTAGATGCGGGAGACGAAGTTGATGAAGATGCCCTGCGCACGGAAGCGGTAAAGAATAAAATGTTGACATTAAGAGCCTCGGGTCGCGAACGCATCAAAGAGGGCGTCGCTAATTGCGAAGAGATTGCGTTTGCCACTGCGGAGGATTAGAGAGGTGCAATTATGACTAATACAGGACAAATGCTGCTGGTGCTGGGCGCTTTGGTGATATTCAGCTTGACACTGCCGTCGTTGAATGAATCTCTGATGTACAATGAGACTACAATCATTTCAACGAATGCTGAACTAACGGCCATTGCTCTGGCACAAAAGATATTGACTGAAGCATCCCGATTGGATTTTGATGAAGAGACTATCAGTGCTCGATTAACCAGCGCAAATGATTTGACAGAAGATGATGATTTAGGTCCAGATGGAAGTGAAAGCTTTCCCAACTTCGATGATGTTGATGATTACCATGGTGTTACAATAGTTGACTCTACGACTTTTCCTTCTGTCCCCTTCACGATAACTGGAAATGTTGAATACGTATCGGAAACCAATCCCTCGACGCCCAGCGGCACCGAGACGTTCCTTAAGAAACTGAAGATTACTGTGACATCGCCTTACATGGTCAATCCAGCAAGCGATGATCCGGTTTCGATTACGTTAGAGCAAATTTTCGGATATTTCTAATATCAGGGTTGATCAATCAGTGAGATGATAATGGAAAACAAAATTCTGATAGTCGATGATGACGCTGAAATACTGGATCTCTGCAAAGACTCTCTGGTAGGGGAACAGTATGAGGTTTTCACCACACCGAATGGCGAAGAAGCTCTGAGTCTTTTTGAAAAGGAACGTTTTCAGGTCGTTCTTTCAGACATTCGCATGCCTGGTATGGATGGCCTGCAGTTATTGGAAGAGATGCGCAAAATTGATCCTGACCAGACGATCATCATGTTTTCCGGTTTTGGGGACGTAGATTCTGCTGTAGAGGCGATGAAACGAGGCGCTTTCGATTATTTATCCAAGCCACTCATTCTCGATGAGGTAAAAATCACGATCCGCATGGCTTTGCAGCAACATCAGCTTAAAGCTGAAAATGACCGTCTAAAAAAGGAGCTAAGCGAGACTATGGCGGCCGTCAAGGAAAACACACCTACCATCCCACTGCTGCACAATTTCTCAGAGGAAAGCATCATCGAGTTCATGAATCTGGGCACCATTCAGACGTTTTCACCAAATGATGTATTGACCAAAGAGGGTCTTATAGACCGTAATCTTATCATCCTTCATGAAGGTGAAATTTCGGTACGCCAGGAAGAATTCGAGTTATTCAAGCTGCACAAACACGATTGTTATGGCGAAATCTTTATCTTCCGAGGAAATGCCGCAAATCAGACTTTAATTGCCAGCACGTCTGTAACAGCAACGGTGATAGAGCGTTCAGCTATTCTGGACTTTTTCAACCGGCATGAAGAGAAGGTATTTAAGTACTTTATCATCAACACTCTTAATACATTTTATCAGAAATTGCGCAGAGCCAGCGCCCAAATCATTCATCTGGAACGGATTCTCAGGAGATAATCATGAGTACGATGCTTGATATGTTGGGGTCGTTCATTATCGGTGGTTTACTGCTGATCATGATTTTAAGCTATAACACCAACTTTGCCAATATGACCCTGGAAGACCAGTTTGAGCTGAGTGTCCAAGAGAACATGGTTCTGCTGGTAGAAGAAATGGATTTCAATTTTCGTAAGATCGGTTATGGCGTAGCCAATCCATGGTTATCGATCGTCAATGGCGATACCAGTGGAATCACCTTCCGTGCTGATGTAGATAACGATGGCGTCATAGATGTGGTAAATTATCAATTAAGTACGACTGATGCGGCAATCGGCACGGAAAACCCCAACGATAGCATTCTATATAGCACACTGAATGGCGTCACAATAGGCGGCACTTTTGGAGTAACCGATTTTCAGGTCCGCTACTATGACGCCGGCGGTAATCAAGTTACGGATATGACACTGGTCCGTTATCTGGAGTATGAGATGACTTTCGAAAGCATCATGCCGGTAAATTCAGTTTACGCTCGTTCTGTTTGGACCGGCACAGTCTACCCGCGTAATTTATTCTGATGAGGCAAGCAAATGCACACCGCTATCTCGTTGGCAGCGCGAGTCAAGGATTTACCAGTAACTGATCTCTTTTAAGGAGGGACAATCATGGGACGCTTCACACTCATCCTTGTCGTCGGCTTTACCATTGTAGCCGGCATACTGCGCCTGAATCATAACCGTCTCAGCGGTGATGCACAGGAACTCAGTAATGACCAATACCTTGAAGCCACGGCGAGAAACATTACCAACAGCATGGTGAATATCAGTTTAAATGAAATCCGTTCTAACTATGGTTGGGACGAAGGATTCACCAACTTGTCTTTGATGGATGGTCATGGGAATGTCACCATCGTAGATGCAACTGTGGACACGACACTCGCGTCGGATCATTTGCGTATAACCGCGACCGGAAACATCTGTGGTGAATCAAGAACTGCTGTTGTTGAAGTGCGGCGCACACCCTTTTCTGAGTTCGCTTACTTCAGTAATACAGAACCACCCATTTTTTTTATCACGGGAGATACGCTTAGAGGGCCCATTCATACGAATGGTAAGTTCCATATTTCCGGAAATCCAGTCTTTTATGGCTTAGTATCCTCCGTGGGCGCGGGTTGGGTGGGAACTGGAAGTCCTCAGTTCATAGGTGGGACACAATTCGGCAGTGCACAGCTCGATCTGCCGGTTGATCTCTCAGTAATCCAAGGGAAAGCTGCCAGCGCTGGAATGTTGTTTTCGGGCGAAACTTACGTCGAGTTTATTAGCGATGGCACCTTCAACTGGGAAGTGTACACTGGCGCCACGCTGGATTCCAGCGGGAATACCGTGCTCTCCGCCACGAACGGTGTCATTGCCACAGATAACTCAAAAGACATCCATGTCAAAGGCACTCTGGATGGTCAAGCCACGGTTCTTGCCGATGGAGACATCTTGATCGACGATGATATTCTCTATGCGGCTGATCCCCTGGTCGATCCAACTTCAGATGATATATTGGGCTTGATAGCAATGCATGACGTCGTAGTTTCAGCTACGACTGCAAATATGACCAACTGTACTATTTACGCCTCAATTATGGCGTTACACAAAAGCTTTTATGTGGAGAAATATAATCAAGGTGGTCCGCGAGGCACACTGGCTGTCATCGGCGGTATAATCCAGGAGAAAAGAGGTCCAGTAGGGACCGCCTGGTACACTACCATTAGATCGGGCTATTCGAAGAATTATAGATATGATGCCCGCTTCTATAAGAGGGCGCCGCCCTTTTACCCGATTCTGTCGCGCACGTCAATCATTTCCTGGTACGAATAGATTAATTCGCCAGTTAAGAATTAAGGCAAATCTGACGAATAAATAACTGGAGGTCTCTGCTGCATTGGAGGCTTCTTAGATAGATGAGTTCCCCGGAGACCGGGCGGTCAACATGACGTATGAACAACGCTTGATACGGATGCACTGACTGGTTCGGATGCTCTTGATTGGATAGGATGACTAATTGACCGCATGTTTCACCGTTCCGCCCCGACCCCCGCGGTGTCTCACCGGTCTCTGGGATTTTAAAAATCAGCAGGCAGCGCTCCCGCATTTTGTATTATCTCCAGCTCACGCTGCAAACACTCGTGTTCTCCATTAAGGAGATACACCTCACTAAGCTTTGAGACGGACCATGAAAAAGACGTCACTACTGCTCGTTATCGCTCTGCTCTTCGCAGGTTGCGAAGAACAATCAACTGACTTGGGAGCGGGACAGGATTGGGCTCACATCCAGGGGACGGTCAAATATGCGTCAAATCTGGCGCCGGCGCCTGACGCCTTTGTCCGCACCATCACTCATATCGAGACAGCGTTAACCGACTCAACAGGCCAGTATGATCTCGCCATCGCTTTGCCAAAAGGCGAACAGGAGACTGTGGAGCTGGAAATCTATAAAGAGGGGTACTATGCGTACGGGCTGTTTACAGTCATCCAGGCGGGAGAGACGACCAACATTCCCACAGTTACGTTAGAACGTTACCTCGATTCTACCGTGACTGATACTGGATACACAGGTTCAGGACCTGGTGAACAGATCGTCCTGATTTCTATCGAGCCGGACACCATTGGAGTTTATGGTTTCAGCAGCAACAGCACCGCTTCAATAATCTGTGAAGTCTGGGATGCTTCCAATCGCCCCGTCGACTCGCTGCATACTGCACAAATCCTGTTTGAATTTCTGGAAACGCCTGGTGGCGGCGCCTTTCTGTATCCCGAAAGTGACGTCACAGACCACGATGGACGAGTCAATACGACTTTCCATGCCGGAACCATCGCAGGCCAGGTTATCATCAAGGCACAATTTGGGACTACATCGTCTTTTACCGTTCTTACTGAAATTCTAATTTACGAGACAGGACCTCCGTATTCGATTCAATTCCTGGAAGCTGAATATGATTCAGTTGCTGTGAAAGGAACAGGCGCCAACGAGTCGAGCACGATCCACTTTGTCATAAAAGATGCCACCGGATCTCCAATTACAGGGAGTTCACCTTATGGAGTCGACTTTGAAATTCTCGGCGGACCTGGCGGTGGTGAATACCTCTTCCCCGATATGGACACAACCGATGTCTTAGGACAGGTGCACACGACGTTGAATAGTGGCACTATCTCAGGAGCGGTTCAGATAAAGGCTTCTCTTGCCAGCGATCCAGATATCGTATCAACGCCAATACCGATCACAATTCATTCGGGATTGCCGGACTTGACTCATTTCGGCGTATATCCACGCTATATTAACTTCCCAGGCTACAACTTTTTCGGCAGAACAGATAGCATGATCGCTATGGTCGGTGACGTCTTCGCTAATCCAGTGCCAATGGGTACTGCCGTATATTACAGCTCAGATGCAGGCATTATCCAGGGGTCAGCGACCACTGATTCGTCGGGTTTTGCCAGTGTACTCCTGTTCTCCGGCCCACCGATACCTCCAGCTTCCTATCCTTTCGGAACGATCTCAGCTCAAACAGTCGGAGAAGGAGGTCAGATTCTAACGGCAACCACCGAGGTGTTGTTCTCAGGAATTACACAGATTGCCCTGCTCGATACACCCTATTTTGAGGTTAACCAGTTCAATTCGAAAACCTTCAATTACAGGGTTATGGATCAAAATGGATACCCATTAGCGCATGATACAAAGATCGAAGTATCAGCCACTGCAGGCGGCTTATTAGGCGACGTTAATTTCACACTGCCAGATACCAGAGATCCAGTATCATGGACCAATTTCAGTTTTGTAATCTACGATGACGATACCGAAGAAACAGATCCGGCAGTCATGGCAGCGATCACAATCAGTGTAGAGAGTTCTAACGGTGATGCTTCGATGATCATAGAAGGCACTGTAGATTAAAGGAAGGCTGCAGATGAATAAAGTATTAGACTTCGGCGATGATGTACTGATCGGAGCAGATCCTCACAGCGGCGTTCTGGAAATCTTCCAGAACATAGAAAAACAGCTTCCCCGGCATGTGACTGGTTTGGAACGCCAAACCATTATCGCAGATTTATTAGCTGAAATTGAGGACCCGGAACGTCAGGAAATTCGAGAGCTTTTTGAGAGTTTCCTGCACCACATGATCGATAGCAACGCTTCCGATATCGATTTAGGCGGCCAGGGATGTCTGGGCCAGATCTGGCTCCGCATCTACAATAACAAGCGCCCTGCGATGGAGCTCGGCGCCTTCTCGCTTGATCAATTTAACATCATGAATCTCAACATTTTGTCATCCAGACAGATTGAGTTTCTGATGGAGCATAAGAACCTCGACTTTTCCTATGGCATTACCCACAACGGACAGAGTGTCCGCTTCCGTGGTGACATGTACTTTGATCTGGATCACCTGGCGCTCAACATGAGGTGTATCAACAATACCATCTTTCCCTTTAAGAATTTAGGATTCTCCTCAGCGGTCTCCCGTGCACTCTCGCTTAAATATGAAAAGCAGGGTCTGGTCCTGGTCACCGGTATCACAGGTTCTGGTAAGTCAACCACTCTGGACAGCATAATTGACGCTAACAATCAGACGGTCGATGCTCATATCGTCATCATTTCCAGTCCAGTTGAGTGCGTTCATTTATCAAATCGATGCATCATTCGACATCGTGAAATTGGCAGAGACGTACATAGTTTTAAAGAGGGTGCGGTACAGTCGTTACGCCAGGATCCCGACATTATCATGATCGGTGAGATGCGGGATGGGGATACAATTATGACTGCACTGGAGATCACAGACTCAGGCCACAAGGTCTTCTCTACTTTGCATACTGGATCCGCGGTGGAATCGATCGCGCGTATCGTTGCTGAATGTCCAACAGACGAGCAGGAACGAGTTCGAAATCGACTGGCCGACGTTTTAAAGGTAGTCGTTTCCCAGAAACTCGTACCGACTTTGGACGGTAAGCGAACTCTGGTAAAAGAGGTGCTGCTGGTCAACTCTTCGGTAAGAGCGGCCATCAAGAACGACAACACGGGAGAAGTATATCAGATGATCAGCGAAGGCAATAAAGAGGGTATGAACACCCTGGAGCAGGATCTTCGCAGGCTGGTCACGGAGAAGAAAATCTCTATGGAAGAAGCGATCAATCACGCTAACAATAAAAACCGTATGCGGGAATTACTCGAATATTCCAATTAAAGCACACATAAGTCATTCAGCAAATTAATGAGTCGATTATGAAGATTCCGGGTCGTTCATCAATAAGGCAGGTACTGGGCGTCATGGTTGACGGCGCTGACCTGCGCATCGCTCAATTGGGTTGGGAAAAAGGCGAACTGACGATTCATGCGTTACAGAGCATTACTTTGCCAGCCAGATTGGGAAAACTCACCACACCGACCGGCGCTGAAGCGGCAATGCTGGGAAATGAGAATGGCGATATTTTCGGTTTGGACGATTTCGATGATGATTCAGTCGAAACACAAGCACCAGCCCATAATCATAATGTGGAGATGGAGTCCGCGTCAGGCGACGTTTCCAGCACGATAATGAATGTGTTCTCAAACTATCCGCTGAGGAAAAATCAGATCGCGGTCAATATCCCAGAGGGTCAGGCTACTTATTATACCTTTGAGAGTGATTTCGGGTTAAAAGGCAAGAAACTGCAAAAGCGCCTGGCTGATGAAATCAGTTCACTTTCAGGCGGGACACTGGGATCTGCTATAATTGATTCTTTTAAAAATAAATCTGAAGAACTGACGGCGGTTGTTTCAGAAGGTCAGATCCCGATTCTTGAAGAACTGATCGATCTGAAGACTTACCTGAATGGAGTGCCTTACTTCTGCAGCGTTAATTCGAACGAGATTGCTCTGGCCAATTTAGTTAGAATGGCAATCGATCCTCCCGAGGATAAAATTACCGCAGTGGTCTATATCGGCGCCGACTTTTCGCGCGTCATTATTATGCGGGGAGCAGTACCAATCTCTTTCATCCAGGCGATTCGTGAAGGGTATCAATCTCCCCAGGTCTGCCAGACGCTCTTCAGTAAAATCCTGCTGGAACAGGAAGAAGCAGGAATTCCTGAGATTGAACAGATCGTATTAGCCGGCGAAATCGGTATGACACGTGCGACGGATTTTTTCCAGCGGCAATTTCCAGACGCCGAAGTCAAACCGATAACGCCCGGTCCTCTTGACACCAGCAGTCTAAAAAATGAGGAGTTGGCAGTTTTCGCGAATTTTGCTATTCCAGTTTCTAGCATGGGAAGCATTAGATCAGAAGAACAAAGATTTTATCAACGTCGACCTCATGCCGCGTTCGATCAGAGAAGCTCAAAAAGCATTCAAGGTCGCCTGGCATGGTTTTGCTTTGTTGGGTACCATTTTCGTCGCAATGGTGGTGCTTTCTTACCAAGGTTTCGACTTCAGCATACAAAACAGGAACCTCAAAGCATCAATAGAAACTAAAAGAAGTTCAATTGCCTCACTCCAACCGGATTTGATTGTTATCGGAAAGCTTCAGAGTCAGATCAATATTAATAGAGCCAACCTTGAATTTCTGAACACGATCATCGATGATCCTTATAAATGGAGTCGTCTGTTTGAGAAATTATCCGAGGACTTCAAGACTGTCAATCGAATCTGGATCGATCAGATCATTTCGACTCCAGAAGGATTCACCATGATCGGCAAAGCTGTGACCAGGGATCGTGTGCCAATTTTAGCTGCCGGCATGGACGGCATCCGACTGCACAGTGTAAATCGTGTCATATCGGAGGAGGGAAATACGATTTACGAGTTTTCGTTGGACGAAGCAATTCCTCCACCACCTCAAGAAGAAATATTTGAGGAAAGCATCCCGTCGGAACAGACTTCGGCGATGAAGGGGAGT
>JAHJDJ010000086.1 GCA_018812585.1 bacterium | reverse complement strand
CTTTTCTGGCTGCCGGATAACGGCGTCGTGGAAATGTCTCCTACGACGGCGCTGCTGGGTCACGGCGGCTGGGCAGATGGCGGTTACGGCGATTTCTGGAACTCCACAGTAGACCTGAACGATTACCATCTGATTGCCGAGCTGACCGACTTGCCGGAAACTCAACGACTGCTGAAAATGCGTGAACTGGCGGCTCAAGCCTGCGATCATTTTCAACACTGGCTGCCCCTGGCGCTGCAGGCTTACGACCACGTGTATTGCTTGACACATGTCCCGCCATTCGCCGAGAGTTGCTGGCACGAAGGTGAAATATCAGATCAATATCACCTCCCCCATTTCGCCTCAAAACTATCGGGAGATGCGCTGCGATCAATTATGCTGCTCTACCCGGAGAAAAAACTGACGGTGCTCTGCGGGCATACACACAGCAGCGGCGAAGCAAATGTTGCTGATAATATTACTGTACTCACTGGCAAAGCGGAGTACGGTAAGCCTGAAATCCAGCGCATACTCGAGGTGACCTGATGCAGACCCAGGACACGGTCCACCGACTAACATTGGCGATGAGAAGCGCGAAAACCAATACGCCAACGCTGAACAGATTTAGAAGGATTCGAACATGCCGGAAGGGACACTAGAGCAAACAGAGAATAGAGACACTGAACTTAACGATAAAATACACGCCAGTGTCATTAATGAAGTCCAGTTGATCTTAGCTGAGAAGCGGACTTCTTTGGCGTTTATGAGAACCGGGATCACAGTATTCGCTCTACCACTCACGGTTTTGAGCGCCTTAATAGCAACTTCCAGTTTCTGGGATATTGCCAAAGTGCTGCATTTACTGATTCCGGTGCTCGTTATCTGTGCAGGATTGATCGTACTGGGTAGTTACCTTGTAACACGCGCCGTGCTGCGGGTGAGGCATTTCAGCCATCTCATTCTGATATTAAAGAAGAAACATAGCCATCTTTGTGACATCCTGGACTGAGTTCAATGCAATTTCTGCTGAAGGAAATTCCGTCCCGTTTCGGTCTGGTTATCATAATATGCATCGAAATGCGCGCCGGTCTTGACAAACCTCGAGGCGCTCAAGCTGATGGCCGAGCGCTGGCTGCGAATCCCTTCCCTATCATCATTCCCTGCCATCGCACAGTTGCTTCTAATGGTTCACTTTTCGGATTTCGCGGCGGCAGAAAATTGAAACGAATCCTCCTCGAAACGGAAGGGATCACCTTCCTGCAAAATGGCCGCGTGGATATGAAAGACGTTTGGTATTAAAAATCACGCTAAAAAAGTAAAGGAGAATGGATGGCAATCTTTTTAGAAAGCATGAAGCATGAATGGGAAACCCTAGTAGGGCTAAGCCCGAGAATCATTGCCGCTCTTTTTATGCTCATACTTAGTATCATCGTAGGACGAATAGTGGCAAAAGGGATAAGTCATTTGATTTCTAAAAGGAATCTCAAGACCAGCTATGTCAGTTTCTTCAGGAAAATCACAGTCTGGTTATTTGTTGGATTGGGTTTGATCATCGCGCTGAATGTCATGGGTTTCAAGACCTTAGCCGCAAGTTTTGTCGCGGGAGGCGGCATCACTGCAGTTGTCCTTGGTTTTGCTTTCAGGGAGATTGGGGAAAATCTCGTGGCTGGTGTCCTTTTGGCTTTCAGTCGGCCATTCGAGGAGGGGGATTTGATTCAATCGAATGAATTCCAAGGAATCGTGAAGGGGATTGAAGTAAGGTCTACGCATATTCGCACAGTAGATGGCAGAGATATTTTTATCCCCAGCTCGATTATCTACAAAAATCCTCTCACGAATTTCACGCGGGACGGGTTAAGAAGAGTGACTTTTTCAGTAGGAATCGATTATGCAGATGACTCTGAGAAAGCAAGGCAGTATTTATTGGCCGAAGTTCAGCAAATTGGGGGCGTTTTGAAAGACCCGTCTCCGATGGTAACAATGGGTGAACTGGCTGCGCAATATGTTTCTCTTAACGTTAATTATTGGGTCAACGATTTCGATCAAACGAACAATACCATCGTGGTGCGAAATGACGTCATGGAGGCGTGCCGCAGACGACTACTGATTGAAAAATATACGGTCAGTTCGAACGTCACCACGAATATTGTCATAAATAATGCACCTTAAAACGATACTCCATGAACAAAGATCAGAATAGACTGATCACACTGGTTCACCAAGCGACACAAGCCAGCCTCTCAGTCAGGTTGCTGCTCACCGTGGTGGGAGCTTCACTTTTCTTGGGGGTAACGACGCTGGTTATCGTTGGCGGTTTGGCTCTGGATCGAGTCTTCGGACGCAGTTGGGATTTGACCAGTCTGTGGAGCATTGTGATCGCCGCGCCGGAATTGGCCGCGGCGTTTTATTTCATGCTCTGGTCTGCGGGGAAGTTTTTCTTGTCGCAGGGATCCCCGGTGCCGATGAATCCTCCGCCAAAGCTGGTCACTGAT
>JAHJDJ010000085.1 GCA_018812585.1 bacterium | reverse complement strand
TGATGCCGGATCATAAATCCAGACTTGAGCAGACGGCAGGGAATCATCGTAAGACAGCGCTGATGTGCTGGCGCCATATTCAAAGTAGTAGAAGACAAAGAACGGCCCCTGCGGATTGACATCTACCAGAATGTCATTCCAGCCATTCGACATCATCTGAACCGTTTCATAGATTAAATCCCCAGGTTCACCATTAGCGTCATCAAAGATCTTGACCCTTGCAGGTAAATCTCCGACGGTTGCATTGGTGTGTACCTTTACACTCTGGAGCCGCCAACTGTCTGAACAATTAGGATCGAACCGCATCCCCCACCCTTCGCCGGAATTGCTTGAATAGTCCGATCCGTCAGGACTGCCGTCGTCATATCTTAATTCTGCAGGCAGCGTGTAAACCTGAGTCTCAGTCGATAGCGTATCATTCTCATGGTTGAAATCGCCTTCAAGCGAAACAAACGCATCGATTCGGTAACGATCCTCAACACCAATAATGTAAGGATCGAAAGTGACGACCGTGGTTTCCGCCAGAGCAACAGTAACGGTTTGAGTTGCCAGAGAATCAAAGAAAGTATAAGCGCTGCCTGACTCGGTGTAGAAATAGCACCCCACATTGCAATTAACGGGGCCAGTATCGCCACAATTGAACACCGCACAGCTAATTTGAATGGAATCGTTTTCGTAGATGAAGAATCCGTCACCGTTCCAGACAGCATCAATTCCGGCATCCTCATAGTCAGCGTTATATTGACCAACTGCGCGTATCAGGTTATCTCCAGGAGAAGGTGCATAGTTTGTTGAAGTAGACCATTTGAGGTAAGACCTCTGCGGGATTGATGGAGAAATATCAAAAGCCTCATACGGTGGACCCGGCGTGAAGTATCCCAAATAGAAATCTTCAAAGCCTTGGTACAAATGGAAGCCTGTAGTATCGATTGTAATGGACTGCCATTGATTAACAGATTCGTAGTATAGAGTATCTACCCAGATCCAATCCCCATCTAATGTATCAGTAAGAAAAACAGTAATCCAGCCTGTACCCTGAGCAAACAGTACGGCAACAGCCTGCAACTCAAACTCTGCAAATGGAGTAAACCGTGTAGCGACAGTAAAATTATTTAATCCTCCACACCACCACATATCAATACCATCATCATAGCTGATCGTATCATCGAACGTGTCCAGATAACCGATTGGAGGAGGATCGATTGGTTTTTGATATGGAATTCGCTGTGGAGTTGGTTGTGCAGAAGTTAAACGACAGAGAAATCCTATTATCATAGCTGTTGCTATCAGATACTTCATTATTCCCTCTTTTAGTATCTTTTTTACTTGGTCAGGAATATTTTGGACGTCGCTGCTTGATCTCCTGACTGTAAATGCAACAGATACACACCGGATGACAGGCCCGATCCATCGAAGACCGCTTCGTGAGTTCCCGCATCCCGCCAGCCATCAATTAACGTTGCCAGCTTTCTCCCTGAAATATCGTAAACCGACAGGTTTACTTGACTGAATGCTGACAACTGAATGCTGATGGCTGTTGAGGGATTGAAGGGGTTGGGATAGGCTGAAATCGTGATGAATTCTGCAATTATTTCGACTGGCTGATCGACCACTTCTTCGAATTCTTCACCCGTACTGAACCAGCCTGCATAAGGATCGCTGGCGTCTGCACCGGTTTTCGTTAAGTCGAATCCGCTGCTGGCCCAGATCGTAGTCGGATAGACGCCGACATAACCAATCAGTTGGTAATCTCCTGCTGGAGCGCCGCCAGGGACAAACTGCGTCCTGTCCCGGTCAATGCTGCCGCCCGATGGCATGGTCAAGTTGGCTGGCCCTAAAAGCGGGCCAAACAGTGAGCCGTCCGGCAGTTGCACCAGTATCCAGGCGTCCAGTCCTGCGGTTGTTGCTTCGTTGTTCTGCAACAGAATATTGTAGTCGAAGCTACCACCGGAAACTGGTATAGTGATCGGTGGATTGGTGGGCGTCAATGTCACCGCGACATCGTAATAGGTCTGGTCGAAATAGCGGAAGCCCATATCGGCGGTGGTGCCGTCTGGATCGTTCGGTAGTGTGGGATCTCCAGCGTCGATGCAGGGAGATTTTGTGGGATCGACAATCGGGAAGTTTGCCCAGGTGATGTAATAGTCGAAGGGTGATCCGAAGAAGAGAGGATCATCTGCAATTTCACCAGTGCCGGGATTGGGGATGAACGGCTGCGCGGGACCGGAATACCCCTGCATGTAAGCGCCTTCAACGTTGGCATAAACATCGTTATAGGAGATGTATACAGGCGTGTTCAAATGCTTGTATATGCCATATCGCGCGTTAGTGGCGAAGATATTATTCTTCAGGTGCATGCTGCCGCCGCCCGACCAGTCGTGATAACCGTCTCGTCCGTTATCGACGATGGTGTTGTTGGTCAGATGAACTGTGCCCAGGTAGGGCGAAAAACCGTCGTACAGGCTGTGATCGATGATATTGTTTTCAATGTAAGAAACGCCCCCGAAATCATTCCAGATCTGGATGCCGTGGCCGTTTTCAGTCACGCGGCAGTTACGCACGATTTTCGTCCCGCTCGAGGAAATCGGATTCAAATGAATTCCTACATTCCCGGGCGCGCTGCCAGACTGTTCAGCGTTGCGCACAGTGAACCCTTCGATGTGAATATTCTGGACCTGGTACGCGTAAATGACGTTTCCCAGCCCACCACCATCAACGGTGGTATTTTCCCAGCCTGAACCAAATAACTTCAAGTTGTCGGCGGTACCGCTGGTCATCATGACGTTTTCGTAATACGTCCCGGGCGCTACGAGGATGGTATCACCATATAACGCTGCGTTGACGGCGCCTTGGATAGTAGTATAATCAGCGGGAACGTTAATCACTGTAGCCAGCGCCAGGGATGCGAACGATAAGCAGAACAAAACGATTAACAGGCGTTTCATGGCGACCTCCGGAAGGATATTTTAACGTATATTCTATTTCGAGCGCACGTTGTGGCC
>JAHJDJ010000084.1 GCA_018812585.1 bacterium | reverse complement strand
GCCTTGCTGCAACTTTTCCTGCAAACTCCAGAAACAGCGCTGATGCCTGAAGTCAGCATGACATTGATCAGTCCTATGCTGATGCCGGGCGGCGGGTATGTCCGCTATGAAGGAGAACTAACCAATTCTGCGACAATCCCTTCAACGGTGGATGTCTGGCTGGATATGGTTGATCCGAGCGGTACGGTTAATAACTTAGCTTCAAGATCTGATGTGGTCGTAGACGCATCATCGACGATCATGAGATCATTTACGACAAACATCCCAGCTTCATCGCAGAACGGCATATACTACTTCTACATCTATGTCGGTGATGATGAAGCGCTTCAGCTCTTTTCGTCTGACTACTTTTACGTCTATAAGACGGCGGGTGATGATGCGACCGGTGATGATCAATTCACGACGACCGGTTGGTTCGATGATGAAGTTGAGGCTTCCATCGCGGTTGCTTCAGAGTTTTCCATGAGTGCCGCGCCGAATCCGTTTAATCCGGAAACAGTGATACGCTTCGATCTGCCTGAGGCGAAGATCACCTCGGTGGCTGTTTACGACGTGAATGGCCGCCTGGTCGCTAATTTAGTGGACGGCTTCCGTTCGGCTGGTTCGCACGAAATTACAGTGGACGCTTCAGCATGGCCGTCGGGCGTTTACTTCGCCAGGTTGCAATCGGGCGATATCCAGCAGACGCAGAAACTGTTGCTGGTAAAGTAGGACGATTAATTGTCGCACATCATGCCCTCTTTTCGCAAAGAGGGCATTTTTTTTGCTCTACAATCCATATCTATGAATCGTCGCACGAATTGTGATGATTCAAGTGAAATGTGTAGCGAGCTGATACACAGCTATCAGTATCTCGGACGTTTAAGGACCGGGAATCAAACAACAACCCAAAAATCACAACGAATAAAATAGGTAAATGGGCAGTATCAATGACATAAGTTATGAGGGAGTGATTTTAGATTAGGAATTGTGTAAAAAAAAGATTAAATTAGCATAATGAACAAGTACAATCAATTATGGTGAAACAAATGAAACATACAGTTTGGTTTTTAATCGCGATTATGCTGCCTTTGGGAGTATTCGCTCAATGGAGCAGCAACCCGATGGAGAATCTGGGTATTGGCGTTGCAGCAGGTGACCAGGTCATACCGAAAATGGAGGCGGCCTCTGATGGGGGCTGCTATATCTCCTGGTTTGACAATCGCAGCGGCAGTTACGGCATGTATATGCAGCGGCTGAACTCGCTGGGGGAAGCTCAGTGGGCCGCTAATGGCATGCTGATCAGCAGCCATCCGCAAATGAGCTGGCTGGTAGATTACGATCTGGCGGTGGATCTGAACGATAACGCGGTGGTCGTTTTTGCTGACATCCGCAGCGGCGGGACGAACGATCTGGACGTCTTTGCCTATAAGATCGATTCAGATGGCAACTTCGTATGGGGACCAGATGGAATTGGTCTTTCTGCCGCAGTGAATTCGGAGTTTGAACCTGCGCCCAAGGTTACGGCAACCAGTGATGGCAACTTCGTCTTCGTCTGGCAGAAGTCCGGAGCGACGGATAATTTATGCTTCCAGAAAGTATCTGCCGATGGTGTGAAATTATGGGGACCGGACGGGTTTGCCATTTCACCAGCAACCGATCATTCGCTTGGTGCGCCGGATATCGTTGGCGCAGATAATGATGCGGCTATTGTGATCTGGAAAGATTCCTTCGGGCCGTTCTGGGCGCCTACAACTGAATTATACACGCAAAAAATCAGTTCAACGGGTGATCCTTTATGGAGTCCTGTGGGTGTGCTGATCTATAATCTTGGTCAGATTTCGGCATGGACCTATCCCATGATTTTGTCTGATGAAAATGGCGGGGCGTTTTATACCTGGCACGATTCACCGTCGCTCTCAGATTTTGTGGTTCGGGTCAGCCATGTCAATACCAATGGCGCCCTGGTATTCCCCTTGAACGGTGTAGAAGCTTCGATCAACTCTTTTGACCGGCTGCACATGAACCCGACACTTTCCTACATTTCATCCAGTGATGACCTTTACGCCTTCTGGACTGAGGAGAATGGTGGTCAGAGTCAGTACGGCGTCTACGGTCAGAGATTTTCGCCTGCGGGTGATCGCTTATGGGGAGACGGCGGAATGGAATTCGTCGGATTGCAATCTGAACAGATTTCATTCGTACGCAGCGGAGCCACAACAGATGGTCTCTATGTCAGTTATTTCCAGGATCCGACAGTGATAGAGGCTGCGGTAAACGCTTTCCGCATCGATCTGGATGGTAATTTGCTATGGGGTCCTACGCTGCTTTCAGCGGCGACACTGGGCGGCAAAGATGATTTACTGATGGTCATCAACAGCGAAGGCCGCGCCTTCTGCAGTTGGGACGACGCGCGCAATGACAATGGTGATATCTTCGCTCAAAATGTCAATCTGGATGGATCGCTGGGGAATGGTACAAATCCGCCGGTGACAGTTCAACTGACTCCCAGCAACCCACCTATTGTCATTCCTGCCAGTGGAGGTTCGTTCGACTTCAACATCGAGCTGGCCAATACCGGCAGCGATCCTTTGACATTCGACGTCTGGACGATGGTAACACTGCCGAACAGTACCGAGTATGGACCGATTATCAATGTGACCGATTTCAATGCCCCGGGGAATTGGATTGGTGACCGGGATCGTACGCAGGTTGTTCCCGGCAATGCGCCAGCGGGAACTTACACTTACGATGCGTATATCGGCGATTACCCGAATACTATCTGGGCCGAAGATCATTTCCAGTTCGAAAAGACCTTAACAGGTAACATAGGTGAATTGCCGGAATCATGGATTTGTTGGGGTGATGACTTCTCCACTTCAGAGGATTTGTCCGGCGTAACTCAGGTGGATTTCTTGCTGATTTCCGCCTACCCCAATCCCTTCAATCCATCAACAGTCATCAGCTTTCAGCAATCAGCCTTCAGACATGTGAACCTGTCGGTTTACGATGTTTCCGGACGTCAGGTAGCCACACTGGTCGATGGGTACCGTTCGGCTGGTTCGCACGAGGTGACGTTTGATGCATCACATCTGGCATCGGGCATGTACATCTATCATCTGACTGCTGGTGATCAGACAATATCCGGCAAGATGATGCTGATGAAGTAGTGATCGTAAAACAAATATAACAGAGCAGGCTGCGGTCTGCTCTTTTTATTTGGCAGCCCGGCAATTGTAATATTATTTTCTTTGATCTTGACTTTACCAAAAAAAAAAGGTATATTTTTTAGAATGCGATAATACGCTTTGCCCGCCTTTGCACTGCCCTTGTTAAAGAATTCTCAAATCTAATAACGAGGTGATTATGAAACAGAACAAAACAATTCTTCTCATCACTTGCTTCCTATTAGTTCTCGCATTGATGGCTGCAACAGGTTCAGCAAGACAAATCTGGGATCAAGACGCCAACGCCTATGTCGATCCCATCCAGAACGAAGGCGTGATTAAGCTGTTACCTCCTCCTGCCACCGATGAAACCAACCTCCTCTGGGAAGATATCCATGATACGGATGGCGATGACCTGATGGGCAATTACAGCGATTGCTACAATCTGATGGTTTCGCTGGGATATAATCCCACGCAGGTGAGCACAGGAACTCTGAACGCGACACTGTTAGCTGGCTATGACGTTCTGGTGCTGGTTGATGAAGAAACAGCGTACGCCCCTGACGAAATCACAGCCGTACAGGACTGGGTCGCCAACGGTGGAAAGTTGTTGATGATCGGCGAATGGGCTTCGGCATTCAACATGGTATCGAACAATTTAATGCTGCAGCCCTACGGCATGCAGTTCATTTCAGTTACGCCGAATACATCCGGTGCAGAGTTCTTTGCCACTCATCCGGTTACGACAGGATTAAACGTCATTTCCTGGGCTGCTGGTCCAGCGATTACGTACAATGCTCCGGCGGAAGGTTTAGCCTGGGATAATTTGCAACAGTACGGCGTCACCATCAATGAGAGTGGTCCGATTGTATTGGTAATCGGAGATAGCAACCTGATGCAAAATACTTACATGATCAACGATGATAACCTGCAATTCATGACCAACGTGTTCAATTATCTGGCAACATCCGCAGGGCCCTATAGTATGAACGTCGATCTGACCTATGTTTCCGGCTCTCCCGTTCCGGCTGGCGGCGGCAATTTGAACTTCGACGTTTTCGTTGAGCATTTCGAGACCGTACCTATCAGCTTTGACGCCTGGCTGGAATCGGCTTACGAAGGCGGTGATCCGACGACGCTGGTTCTGAGAGCTTTTTCAAATTATCAGCCTGGCTGGACGATCAATCGCCCGGGGATGTTTTACCCAGTTCCCGGCGCCTGGGCTGCGGGTAACTACACCTTCACCGGCAAAGTCGGCAACCATCCGGATGATGCCTGGGATGAAAGCGGATTTCCGTTTGAAAAACTGGGTGTAGCCGATGCCACTTTCAAACCGTTCCCGGTTGACGGCGCTCCTAACCCGTTCGCCGATGAGGTTGAAGACATTGTGCTGGTGACTCCGACATCTTTCACCATGTCAACTTACCCCAATCCCTTCAATCCGACGACAACCCTAAGCTTCACTCTGCCCGCCGATCAGAGAGTCAGCTTGAGCGTTTTTGACATTTCCGGTCGTCAAGTAGCGCAACTGGTTGATGGGTACCGTTCGGCTGGTTCGCATGAGGTCACCTTCGATGCATCACATCTGGCATCGGGCATGTATATCTACATACTGGAGGTGTCGGGGTCAGGGACGACTCAGACTACGGTAGCTGGTAAAATGATGCTGTTGAAGTAGCAAATAGTCGTCAGCACTTAGCAATCAGCATTCAACAAGAGGCTGTCCGAAAATGGGCAGCCTCTTTTACGTTGGAATGTGGTCAAGAGTAATATTTTTATTATTTCTCTTGTTTTTGTCATTTCTGTACATTATATTGACATCACCCCCAAGGGGTGATTGTCTGCTCACCTTTGTTGCTCTTTCTATCGTTGATTGCACCAACCACATATAAGCGGAGGTAAACCCATGAAGAAGCTTTTAGTTGTTTCTCTATGCTTGACCTTATCTGCTCTCTTTCTGATTGCTCAAGCTGAAAATTATTCCCCTGCAGGTCTCACTTCTGAGACGCCTCATCAATTCAACACCACAAAGAAGGAGGTTAATCCTACAGACGATTGGCCGATCGTGAATTCCTTCAGTCTTGCGGCCATCTCTAATCCCACAGGCATCACCTATGATGGTCAGGTTTTCTGGGTGACAAATTACACGGCGTCCGCATCGTCCGATATCAAACGGGTCGATCCCGCGACCGGGATTGTTTTAAGTTTTATCCCATCACCTGATTATTGGCCTTGTGGCATTGCGTTTGATGGGACCAATCTCTGGGTGCATGACTTTGTCGTCGGTCATTCAGTCTATCCTACGGTGATGTCAATGTGCAAGGTTGATACTGCAACCGGGGCCGTGCTGGAGATGCACGAAACTCAGTACACGAGCTACTCTGGCGGTCTCTGCTGGGATGGGCAGTACGTTTACTACGGAGTCAGACCTGCTACGATACCCGGACCCTGCTACATCTATAGGTTTGATCCGCTGACTGGTAATGATGAATTGTTCCTCGATCTCGGAACGACTGGAATTTACGGATTGGAATATCATGCCGGACATTTCTTCTATTCCGATCCATCGTCGATGATGTACTATAAAATAACGCTGACCGGGACAGTCGTCGATCAATCGCCGGCAGCCGGGCTTGAACCTGCTGGCTTAGCCATGACGGATGACATCTATCTTTGGAACGTGGACAATAATACCGACATGCTCTACCAGATGCTTGTCGCCGCGCCAGATCTGGATGTGACCTTGACCCCCGTAAATCCTCCAATCCAGATACCGGCCGGTGGCGGTAATTTCAACTTCGACCTTTCCATCGAAAATACAACCTCCAGCCCAATCACTTCTGACGTTTGGGTCGACGTCACACCTCCAGGAGGGGCGCCAATCCCTGTGATAATACGTACGGGAATCGTTTTCCCTGCCAATACAGTCATTTCGCGGCCAGGTTTAACTCAGAGCATTCCTGGTGGCGCGCCTGTCGGCGAATATACCTATACTTGTACTGTCGGCGAAATTTTCGGGGCGATCATCGACTTTGACCAGTTCTACTTTGAAAAATTGGCAGTAGGAGATGGCTCACCGGCTGTCCATGGTTGGAATTTATCCGGTTGGGAGGAGGTTGAAGTCATATCAACGAAACCTGAAACTTTCTCTTTCGCTGGAGCCTATCCCAATCCTTTCAATCCAACGACGACTTTAAGCTTCACTCTGCCTACTAATCAGAGAGTCAGCTTGAGCGTTTTTGACGTTTCAGGTAGACAAATCGCCCAACTGGTCGATGGGTACCGTTCGGCTGGTTCGCACGAAGTGACGTTCGATGCATCGCATCTGGCTTCGGGGGTTTATTTCGCGCAAATACAAGCAGGAGATAATACCTCAGTGCAGAAACTGCTGCTGACGAAGTAGTGGTCGTTGAGTCTATCAGTTACGTAAAAAAAGCGGAAGGTTTTTCAGCCTTCCGCTTTTCGTATTGCAAACGGATGCTCT
>JAHJDJ010000001.1 GCA_018812585.1 bacterium | reverse complement strand
GCGACCAGCGATCCCGGTGTTTCATCAAAGTGCCAGAGGCCGTGGGTGAATTCGTCTGGTTCGAAAGGTGGCTGTGCCCAAGCTACTATGCTCAGAACCAGCAGCGCGGTGAGGATAGAAAGGATCGCCTTCATTTAAACCTCCTATATATTTTGATACGGGGATAAAGAGTGTATCGATAAAGATAGGGATATTTTATATTGAAGTCAAGTAAAATTTTGTATGCGGAGATATTTTTTTGAGTTTTGGAATCCTCCGTCTTCTCAGACGCGGGCTGTAACGGATACTTCCATGATAAGATCAACGCGTCATGGCACGGTTATGACGCCCCAGAACAAGGGGTTGTCTCAAAAGCGCCCGTGACAGCCACCCCCCCATCACCTTCGATGCCTAGCACCTGCCCATCGGGATTTATCTCGTGCGGGTGCAGGTGAACCCAATATCGGGGTCAGGGGTTACCATAGGTACAGGAACCCCGACTATGAAAGTCCAGAAAATAGTGCTGGTTAAGTAGCTTTTAGCTGTTGGCTGTCAGCATAAAAACGCCCCGGGAGTTCGGGATACCCCCAAACCCTCTCACCCAACTTCCCTCTTGACATCACCCTCTTATTCCTCTATATTAATAGGTTTCACTGCAAATGTCACAGATTTAACGCCGTAACAATTTCCATGTCAGAATTAGCGAAAACCTACGATCCCAAGCTGGTCGAAGATAAATGGTACAAGTTCTGGGAAGAGAACCAGCTTTTCCGCACCCGCGTCAACCCGGATAAGAAGCCGTACGTCATCATGATGCCGCCGCCCAATGTCACTGGGATGCTGCACATGGGGCACGGTCTGCAGGACGCCGTGCAGGACTCACTGATCCGCTATCACCGCATGAAAGGCTTTGAAGCGTTATGGATGCCAGGGATGGATCACGCTGGTATCGCCACGCAAAACGTAGTGGAGAAAAAGCTTGCAGAAGATGGCATCAAGAAGGAAGACTTAGGTCGCGAACAGTTCATCGACAAAGTCTGGGAGTGGAAGGAAAAGCACGGCGGTATCATATCGAAGCAGAAACGCCGCCTGGGTGATTCTCCCGACTGGGAGCGCGCACGATTCACCATGGACGAAGGGCTTATCCGCGCGGTCCGCGAAGCTTTTACCAAGTTGTACAATGACGGCCTGATCTATCGCGGGAATTATATCGTCAACTGGTGCCCTCGCTGCGGCACGGCCATTTCCGACGAAGAGGTCGATCACCAGGATACTAAAGGGCATCTCTGGCATGTAAAATATCCCATCAAGGATTCGGATGAATTCCTGGTCGTGGCCACCACGCGGCCGGAAACCATGCTGGGTGATACCGGCGTGGCGGCCAATCCCGAAGACGCACGCTATCAGCACTTGAAGGGTAAGAGAGCCGTTTTGCCGGTCATCGGGCGGGAACTGCCGATCATTTTCGATGATTACGTCGATCCCAGGTTCGGCACCGGCCTAGTCAAGGTGACGCCAGCTCACGATCCCAACGATTTTGCCATGGGGCAGAGGCACAACCTGCCTGCGGTCAAGATCATGGATGAGCGCGGCGTCATGTCAGCCGAAGCGGGTCCTGATTTTCTGGGGATGGACCGGTTCGCATGCCGCAAGGCGCTGGTTCAGCGGCTGGAAGAGGAAGGCTTACTACTGAAGGTCGAAGATCACCAGCATTCCGTGGGGCACTGCCAGCGCTGCAAAACGATGATCGAGCCGTACCTGTCTCGGCAGTGGTTCGTGAAGATGAAACCTTTGGCCGAACCCGCTATCGCCGCTGTCACAGAAGGGCGCATCAAGTTCGTTCCCAAGCGCTGGGAAAAGGTCTATTTAAGCTGGTTAACCGAAATCCGAGACTGGTGTATCTCCCGCCAACTCTGGTGGGGACACCGCATTCCGATATATCACTGCGACGACTGCGATCATGAATGGGTGTCGGTCGCTGAACCGAAGAACTGTCCCAAATGCGGCAGCAGCAATATCGAACAGGACCCGGATGTCCTCGATACCTGGTTCTCGTCGTGGCTCTGGCCCTTTTCGACGCTCGACTGGCCGGAGGAAAATAAGGCCTATAAATACTTTTATCCCACCGACGTGCTGGTGTCCGGCTATGATATCATTTTCTTCTGGATCGCGCGCATGATCATGGCAGGGCTCTATTTTACCGGAAAAGATCCCTATCACACGGTCTACATTACCGGCATGATCAAGGATGAGCAGGGACGCTGGATGTCGAAATCCTTAGGCAACGGCATCGATCCCATCGACATGATCGAGCAGTATGGTGCGGATGCGGTGCGCTACAGCCTCGTCGTTCTGGCGACCGAAGGCCAGGATATCAAATTATCTCCAACGCGTTTCGAAATGGGTCGTAACTTTGCTAACAAGCTCTGGAACGCGGCGCGTTTTCTGCTGATGCAGGAGCGGCCTGAAAAGTTCAGTGTCAATGAACCGCCGGAATTGCAACTGGAAGACCGCTGGATTCTATCGCGTCTGCAGACCATGCTGAAAACGGTCGATGAGCGCGTGAAACGTTATAAACTGAGCGACGCGCTGCTGGTCATTTACGATTTTACCTGGCACGACTTCTGTGACTGGTACGTCGAACTGATCAAACCGCGTCTCTATAAATCGGACGATCCGGCCGTCAGAGAAGGAACTTTGGCGCTGGCGCTGCGTATCTATGAGTCGGCTTTGCGCGCCCTGCATCCCTTCATGCCATTTGTCACGGAGGAGCTGTGGCAGCAGATTGTTTCCATCGATGGCTTGGGAATCGAGATCTCTGAACCGGTCAGTATCATGCATCAGAAGTATCCCGAAGCGCAGAAAAAACTGATCGATGCGGAAATAGAAGAACGGATGGGATTGGTGCAGAATGTGGTGGGTGCGATTCGTAATATCCGCGCCGAGATGAAAGTGCCGCCTTCGGCTGAAGCGGACGTGCGGATCAAGGCTCCTGCACGCCAGTGGCAGATTTTGGAATCTGAATTCGGCATGCTGAAAACCTCGGCTAAAGTGGGGACGATGACGGCTGTTGACGCGAAACCTAAAGCAGCAGCGAGCGCGGTGGTAGGTGAGGTCGAAGTATATGTTCCTTTAGAAGGATTGATCGATCTGGATGTGGAACGCGCCCGGTTGGACAAAGAGATCAACCGCTATGCGAGAAACCTTAAAGGCGTTATAGGGAAACTGGAGAACGAGGGTTTTATCAGTAAAGCGCCGGAAGAAGTCGTTCTGCGCGAGCGTCAGAAGCGAGCAGACCTGGAAATCACTCTAATAAAGCTGAAACAAAACCGGTCAGATTTGGATTAATCTAGTTAATATAAGGAATCAATTCCCGGATTTCAGCAACATTCAGTAAGAATATTACCCTAAAAGTCGATTGGCAAAAATTCGTAAAAAAAGCTTGACTTTGGGGGGTTGAGTTTTATATTTTATTGTTCTGTCAAGGCTGGCGTAGCTCAGTTGGTAGAGCAGCTGATTTGTAATCAGCCGGTCGGGGGTTCGAATCCCTTCGCCAGCTCTACCATTTTCGCCACCAAAAGTGAGTTTAGAAAAATTGACATAATCTCCTTACACTGTATTGTTTTTTAAGGAATTACGATTCAGTGGACGGAGTTTTGTACTCCTTTTGAGGGGGGATGCCCGAGCGGTCAAAGGGAGCAGACTGTAAATCTGCCGGCTGATGCCTACAGAGGTTCAAACCCTCTTCCCCCCACAAAAATTGCGGGAATAGCTCAGTTGGCTAGAGCATCAGCCTTCCAAGCTGAGGGTCGCGGGTTCGAGTCCCGTTTCCCGCTCGATTCCCCGAAGAAATACTTACTATCCAGGTTCGTATAGCTCAGATGGTAGAGCGCATCCTTGGTAAGGATGAGGTCACCGGTTCAATCCCGGTCGCGAGCTCTCATTAATTAGGGGTGCAGCATACTAGTTGAATCTAATTTTGCTGTCCACCCGTCAGGTGGATAAAGATTGTAATAGAGGTTTTCCATGGCCAAAGCGAAGTTTGAACGCACGAAGCCACACGTGAACGTCGGCACGATTGGACACGTGGATCACGGCAAGACGACGTTGACGGCGGCGATCACGCAGATTTTGTCGAAAT
>JAHJDJ010000083.1 GCA_018812585.1 bacterium | reverse complement strand
GTTGCCAGCATTCAGCAATCAAAAAAAGCGATCCGTTGTCCGACGGATCGCTTTTTATATTATCGTAAATTTCGTCTATTTCAGGAAGACAATCGGCTTGACCGTATGGTTATCGCCGACCTGCAGGGTGATGAAGTATTGACCTGAAGCGATGTTGGCTGTGGGATGCCAGTCAAAGCGGTGTTCTCCGGCGATCAGGTTTCCCGACCAAAGCGAGGCAACCTGCCGCCCCAGCAGGTCATAGACCAGCAGATCGACGTTTTGCGACTGCCGCAGAGCGAATGTAATCGCCGCCGTGGGATTAAACGGATTGGGGTATGGGTCCTGCAAAGTATAATCCAGAGGTATCCCCGACCCGCTGGAAATCAAGCCCAGCGGAATGCCGAACACTGACAGATCCATGTTGTCTGCCAGCACCAGCGTTGATTGGTAGATGTGCGCCGACCTGGCTTTACCGTAACTGTTAAAGGAATCGTAAACGAACGGTGGCATGGTTGAGACATCCAGCGAATAAATACCCGCCTCACCGCTGCTGACGTGAACCGAACTGTTCGGACCCAGAGTGAGGCCTTCCACCCAGCCGATATTGCCAATTGATCCCAGCGAGACCGGAGCAGATGGAATCGACAAATCAAAGACTTCCAGGCCGTTCCAGCCAGCGCCGATATAAGCTGTGCTGCCATCCAACAGCGCCGCCCAGGCTCCACCATCAGGGGTAAGCTGCGCGACAACTTGAGGATTCATGACGTCCGATATATCGAAGACTTCAAAGCCGGCAGCACCTTCGGCGGTTATCAGCAACTCAGTAGATGCGGCCAGGCCGTGGATTAGATCGGAGGCGCTGGTCAGGCCATATTCGATCAATTGACCGGTATCTTCCAGATTGAATCCGAGGAATCCTGACGCACTTTGGCTGACGAACAGATCGTCATTTCCATTAATCACGATTTTACCGGCGTAGTCATCAGTTTCCACCTCGAAGGAAACGACTGGTGTGGTTTCTAGCGTAAGAATCTTCACGCCTTGGAATCCATCTGACAGGTAAATCCAATTTTGACTGGCAGTGATAGAATTCGCCCAGCCGGTCGTGTTCGTTTGTGCCACCGGGCCGGATGCAAGCTGGTTGATATCCCAGACGCGCAGTCCGGCATCGCCTGCCGCTTCGAAGATCAGGCCTTCGACGCTGAAGAATACATCCTGCGACGATCCTTCAATCTGTTCAACAGCCAACTTTAAAGGAGCTGTGATCGTGCTGATATCCCAGAATTCCACGCCGTCGCTGCCTGAAGCTAAAGTCAGAGTGCCGTTATCATAGGAGAGGTCATAAGGAAAACCGTCTGGGATGAAATCAGCGGTCAGAATAATCCTGGCCAGATCGGATACATCGTAGATTTGCACACCCTGCAGCCAGTCAGCGATCACCAGATGATCTTCAGTAAAGAGCATATCGGTAGAATAACCGCCGGTTTCCATTAGAACCAGTTCGTCAGGATTGGCCGGATCGGTGACGTCCCAGACGCCTAAGCCGAATTCCGAACGCAGCACATAGAGGGTGTCGTTTGCGATGGTCAGCGCGGTGACGTTACCGGGCAAGTCCAGTGTAGAGTGGATCACCGGATTGGTCAAATCGGATCCATCCAGCAGGTCGACGCCAACTCCGGCAACGGCCACGGCGAGCAGATTATTTTCAAACGTAGATGACACAGCCCAGCCGGACGTTTGATAAGTATTAAGATGAACCGGCTGATCCGGAATGGAAATGTCGTAAATACCTAAGCCGTCTTCGCCCATATTGACGAAGAGATTGGATCCGAAGACTGCCGCGCCGCTGCCATAATCCGCCTGGGACAGGTCAGCAGGAGAAGTCATCGCGCCCGGATCACTGAAATCGACGATATGCACTCCTTTGGCGCCGTCGCAGAGATAGGCGAAATTCCCGGAAACAGCGACCCCTTGAGACAATCCCGGCGATCCCCAGAAACCTAAAGTGGCCGGCTGTGAGGGGAGACTGGAATCAATAATCCAGAGACCGAATTCATTAGCGCAGGCAGTGGTGTTACCGGATGGCTGGACGGCGATGGCATTGCCTGTTATCGCGACGGTCGCATCCAGATCCATACTGAAGGCCCCGGAGGTAGTGAAGAACAGGGCTGAGATAGCGATAAACGTTAGCGTCTTCATGAAGTTTCCTTCCATAAGTGGCCAATCATAAGAAACTAGCAATTTTCATTCCACTCAGGTATTACGCACCAATATAACTTTTGCGTCAGAAAAAATGAGACTTTATCTGCATTTTTTGCAGGGGGGGGGTCATATTATATGGTTGCTATACCTTTTTTTCGAGCCATTTGCCGCGGCTGAGCCAATAAAGGGCGATAGCCGCGCCACAGATGAAGTAGAAAAAGCGCGCCCACCAGACTGCGGTTTCATTCATTCCCAAACCTAAAGCCACCCAGAGCACCAGCGGAATTTCGATAATCCAGGAGGCGACCAGCGAAATGACCATGGGGGGAACGTTATCTCCCGCTCCGTGAAAAACGCTCTCGACCATGATCCAGATGGCAATAAAGGGCAAGCCCCAAGCCCAGATTTTCAGCAGTTCCACTCCGATTTCAATAATTTCCGGGTCATCGAAGAAAACCTGGACAATCAGCGGGGCGAAGAGAAACATAATCAGCGAAATGACAAAGGTGATTCCGAAACCCAGCCAGATCGACTGCTTGGCAGTTTTCCAGAGACGATCCTTTAACCCTGCGCCCATCAGATTACCGATTAACGGAGCGACGCCCAGGCCTAATCCGAAGATCACCAGAATACCAACCAGGGTGACGCGCATAGTGACGCCGTAAGCTGCGACGACGGCAGTGCCATAGATGGCAATGATAGGGGTGATGACTGCCCGTGCCAGGCTGAAACTGACAGTATTGACGCCGCTGGGCAATCCCACCCGAAACATGTGAATCATGGTCTTTAACCCAACCGGCACTTCGCCTTTCCATTTCAAGCGAATCGGAGCGCCGCCTAAGAAAAAGACCAGCAGGCCGACAATCAGCGTAATCGTATAAGCAATCGCTGACGCCCAGGCCGCCCCAGCAATACCCAACTCTGGGAAAGGTCCCCAGCCGAAAATCAGCAGCGGATCGAGAATAATATTTAAAACCGCGCCGAATACCATCAGCAGCATCGCGCGGATGGGGGCTTCAATACTGCGCAGTGAGGTAAAAACCGAATAGGTGCAGAAATAGAAG
>JAHJDJ010000082.1 GCA_018812585.1 bacterium | reverse complement strand
CACCGGCGTTTCTCCGTATATCATGGAGAAGGGATTGATTCGCGAGGGCGGTCAGACCGAGGGCGTGATCGTGCGCGGCATCGATACGGATCGGATTGCGACCGTCTCCGACTTGCCGGATCGACTGACTTTGGGGGGGCTGCACCTGGGTCGCATTGACGTGCGCGGCAATGAAAATCTGCCGGGTATCATTCTGGGGAAATATCTGGCGGACCGCCTCTACGCCACGCTGGGTGATACGGTGGTCCTCTTCAGCCCCGGCGCTGTGGGCGCTTTCAGTCAGCCGCGGGCGAAGCAGTTTCATATTGCCGGTATCTTCGAGACCGGTCTGTACGAATACGATGACATCTTCGCATATATTTCTATTGACGAAGCACAGGAATTGTATGCCATGCCAGGCAAAGTAACTGGCCTGGAGATAAAGCTGGATGATTACAATCGTGCGATGGAGGTCAAGGAAGAGATTCAGGCGCGCTTGGGTGCGCCGTTCTATCCCCGTACGTGGTACGAAATGCACCGTAATCTTTTCAATTGGATGCTGATCGAAAAATGGATGGGATTTATCATCCTGTCACTGATCATCATGGTGGCGGCTTTCAATATCATCTCCTCGCTTATCATGGTGGTCATGGAGAAAAAGAAAGAGATCGGCATCTTAAAATCGATGGGAGCTACGAATGGCAGCATTCGCAAAATTTTCCTCTGGGAAGGATTAGCCGTCGGTATTATCGGCACGGTGAGCGGCGTTATCCTGGGTTGGGGCATCTGCATGCTGCAGATGGAATACAAGATTCTATCGTTGCCGCCCGACATCTATTTCCTGGCGGAGCTGCCGATCCTGATGAAGCTGTCTGATTTCATTATAGTCATTGCCGCGGCGCTGGTTTTATGCTTTATCGCAAGCATTTACCCGGCGCATCGAGCGGCGTCACTGATACCTGTGGAGGCGATACGATACGAATGAGTCCTGATTTTCCTAAATCAGCCTATTTCAGGCGACGGGGTCAAGGATTTAACAAATTCCTTGAAATTTACACTTGGAGTTGCTATTTTTTCCACGTATTATTTAATACGGGCAGCCTCTGGTGTGTCTGGAATGTGGATTTTGTGTCCAGTCCGGAGGTGACACGATGAGCTTTTTAGTCGCCCGTGATCTTTGCAAAAACTATGTTTTAGGAGGTCGGACTCTAAACGTCTTGAAGAATCTCCAATTAAGCATTGAAAAAGGCGAAGCAGTAGCGGTTACCGGCCCATCAGGGATCGGCAAATCGACTCTTCTGCATCTCATAGGAACACTGGACAATCCTACCAGCGGTGAGATCAGTATCGACGGTACGACGATTGCCAGTCTTCCTGCGGATAAATTAGCCCATTTTCAAGCCAGACACATCGGTTTCGTCTTTCAATTCCACCATTTGCTGGCAGAATTCAGTGCGCTGGAGAATGTAATGCTGGCCGGCATGATTCGGGGGAATTCGGGCAACAGCCGTAGCTCTGCATCCTCGATTCTGCAACAGGTTGGATTGGGTGAAAGGCTGGACCACCGTCCTGGTGAATTATCCGGGGGCGAACAGCAAAGGGTAGCGTTAGCACGCGCGTTGGTCAATCAACCGAGCCTGGTTCTGGCAGACGAGCCCACTGGCAATCTGGACCGTTCAACAGCCGCTATCCTTCAGGATCTGATCTTCAATTTAGTTAAAGAAAGGGAATTAAGCTTTCTGGTAGTAACCCATGATTTTGACTTTGCAGCCCGTTGTGACCGCATATTGCGACTGTCCGATGGTCAATTGCAGCCAATAGCAGCGACCGAGTTGAGTTAGATATTTTTTCGTGTTTTGAATTTGTGATACACAGCCTCTGAGGAAAAAGATGAATAACAAGTTCTCCATCCGTGTTCAACAAGTTATCCAGCATGCCAGAGAAGAAGCTCTGCGGCTGGGACACGACTACATTGATACCGAGCATCTTTTATTGGGTTTACTCAGGCTTTCCGAAGGTTTGGCCATCTCAATCATAAAAAACCTGGGATGTGAACTTCAGGAGTTGAAGGAATCGATCGAAGAATTCGTCGAAGCCACTGGCCAGACCATGAAGATCGGTAACATCCCTTTTACCAAGCGCGCAGAAAAAGTACTGAAAGTATCCTATATTGAAGGTAAAAACTTCAACAGCGAGATCATTGGAACAGAACACCTCTTGCTGGCGCTGGCAAAAGAGGAAGAGGGTATCGCCGTTCAGGTTCTGAACGCCTACGGTATCACGCATGAGAGTATTCGGCGCGAGCTGGATTCAATTTTGAAGGGCGGAGAAAAGAAAGATACCCCTCCGAAAGATAAAAAAGAGAAATCGAAGACGCCGGTGCTGGATCATTTTGGCCGCGATCTGACTAAACTGGCGCTGGAAAATAAATTAGATCCCATCATCGGACGTGAGCAGGAGATTGCGCGCGTCAGTCAGATTTTATCGCGGCGCAAAAAGAACAATCCGGTTCTGATCGGCGAACCTGGCGTGGGGAAAACGGCCATTGCTGAAGGCTTGGCGCTGCGCATTACCAGGCGCGAAGTTTCGCCTATCCTCTTCAACAGGCGGGTTGTCGCGTTGGATCTGGGGGCGATGGTGGCGGGCACCAAATATCGCGGGCAATTCGAAGAACGCATCAAAGCGGTGATGAACGAGGTTGAAAAGAACAGCAATATTATTCTATTCCTGGATGAATTGCATACTATAGTGGGAGCCGGCTCTGCTTCCGGATCTTTAGATGCTTCCAACATGTTCAAACCGGCGCTGGCACGAGGCGAACTGCAGTGTATCGGCGCCACAACCTTAGATGAGTATCGTCAGCATATCGAAAAAGACGGCGCCCTGGAACGCCGCTTCCAGAAAGTTATGGTCGATCCGCCGACAGTAGAAGAGACACTTGATATTCTGAATGGGCTGAAAGAGAAATACGAACAGCATCACGGCATCACCTATTCTGATGGGGCAATCATAGCTTCAGTCACCCTCTCTGAACGTTATATTTCTGACCGCTTCCTGCCGGATAAAGCAATCGACGTTTTGGACGAAACGGGATCTCGTATGCGCATCTCGAATATCGTCGTCCCACAGGAGATCAGCTTTCTCGAAGGAGAAATCGACAAGGTCAAACAGGAAAAAGAGAATCTGGTTAAAAATCAGGAATATGAAAAGGCAGCTCAACTGCGCGACCGCAAGATGCAGTTGGAAAATAGATTGGCAGCAGAACGCGAGAAATGGGAGCAATCTGATAACCGGTCACCCATCGGGGTTACCGAAGATGACGTCGCCCAAGTGGTTTCCATGATGACCGGCATCCCGGTCAACAAAGTGGCCATCTCAGAAGGTGAAAAACTGCTAAAGATGAAGGATAAAATCTGCAGTAAGATCATCGGCCAGGAGAACGCCATGGAGATCATCTCCCGTTCAATCCGCCGCACTCGTGCCGGGCTGAAGAATCCTAATCGTCCTATCGGGTCATTTATCTTCTTAGGACCTCCAGGAGTGGGCAAAACCGAATCTGCCAAAATCATCTCCGAATGCCTCTTCCAGGATAAGAAATCCCTGGTGCGGGTTGACATGTCGGAATATATGGAGAAATTCAATGTATAGCGTCTGGTCGGAGCGCCGCCGGGATATGTCGGTTACGATGAAGGCGGTCAATTGACTGAAAAAGTCCGCCGTAAACCGTATTCCGTTGTGCTGCTGGATGAAATCGAGAAAGCTCACCCCGACGTCTTCAACATTCTACTGCAGGTGTTGGATTCCGGCGAATTGACCGATGGCACGGGACGTAAGATCGATTTCCGCAATACGGTCATCATCATGACGTCAAATCTGGGCACACGGGAAGCGACTCATGTCAGCAGCTACGGTTTCTCGAAGGACGCCAAAGGACCCGGGCAGGACCAGGTTGCCGGAAAGATGAAGGAGCAGGTGCAGAGGGTTTTCCGGCCTGAATTCCTGAACCGCGTCGATGAAATCATCGTCTTCAATATGCTGGAGAAGAAAGATATCCTGAAGATTCTGGATATCTACGTCAATGAGATCAACTTCCGCCTGAAAGAGCATCAACTGTCCATTACGATGACGCGCGGAGCGAAAGATTTCCTTTGCGAAAAGGGCTATTCCATCGAAACTGGCGCGCGGCCTTTACGCCGCGCAGTAGAGCGGTTCATTGAAGATCCTTTGGCTGAGGAGATCCTGCGAGGCAGGTTCACAGCCAACAAGGTCATCAACGTGACACGCAAAGGCAGCGGGTTGGCCTTCAACGAAAAGAAAGTAAAATCAACTGAGGATGATCCGGTCACATAACAACGTTTGAACAACCAACGAACCCGCCGTCAGATATTCAATCTGGCGGCTTTTTATCTCCCCTGAAGCCTAATACTATCCTATAGCCTTGACTTTTGGGATTTTATTGGGTATCTTTTTTCGGAGACCGGAAAGCGGTTTCAGGCAGGGCAGATGGGGCATGGCCTAACCGTTGAGGCTGTTATGAATCCCCGAAATAGTGTCGTTTTGTGTCTTCTTGGTATCGTGCTTCTGGGAGGGTGCGCTCAGCAGAAGAAATCTCTGAACTTCAAGTTCTACATGTTCGGCGAGGATCCCGCCCACCGCATCGATGCGCCAGTGTTGCGAGAACGGGAGATTCCTACGCGCGTGGCGTTCATTTCGGATCCTCCGGGCGCGTCGGTTTACGCTTACAACAGTGAAACCCAGAAGCGCGGACTCTCTCTGGGCAAAACTCCTTGCAGCTATGATATCATCACTTACGAGATTACTGAATACGCTGATAGGACGGCTGAATATGCCATCGATATCCCTATCCCCTATCGCATGACCAAGCCGGTCGATCACTCCGACCCGGAGAACGATTACGGTGAATACAGCTTCACCTTTCTCTTTCAGCTTAAGGGGCAGGAAGACAGAACCAAAACCCTGAAAGTGAAAGCGACCAACATGATCCTGGTGCACGCCTTAGCTCTGGACGAAGTGCCGGCGTATGAGGTAAGTGTGGAGTGGTAGAGAAACGAATACATAAATCAAGGATAAAACGCTGAGGAAACAATGATTCACCCAAACTACGAAAAACTGGCGAAAGTACTGATTGAATATTCGACCAATCTGCAAAAAGGCGAAAAGATCTTAATCGAACATACCGACGCACCCATAGACATGATACAGGCTATCGTGCAGGAGGTCAAGGCGGTCGGAGGCATCCCGCTGCTGGAGCAAAAGACCATGCTGTTGCAGCGTGAACTATACCTGGGCGCTACCGAAGAACACATGAAGTTAGTCGCAGACTGCGAACTGTACCGCATGAAGCAGATGGACGCCTGGATCGGCATCCGCGGCATCAATAACTCGAAAGAACTGTCGGACGTAGCGACCGATAAGATGAAGTTGTACGAAGAGAATTGGCTGAAGCCGGTGCATTTGGCCGAACGCGTCGAAAACACCAAATGGGTCATCCTGCGCGTGGCGCTGCCCAGCGTCGCTCAGAATGCCAAGATGTCAACGGACGCTTTCGAGCAGTTCTACTTCGACGTCTGCACCGGCATCGACTGGGGCCGCATGTCCCGAGCCATGGACCCGCTGGTCGAACTGATGAATAAAACCGATCAGGTGCATATCAAGGGTGACGGCACTGATCTGAAATTCTCCATCAAGGGCATTCCTTCAGTCAAATGCGACGGCCACATGAACATGCCCGATGGCGAGGTTTTCACCGCCCCGGTGCGCGATTCTGTCAATGGTGTCATTCAATACAATACGGCCTCATCACAGCGCGGCTTCAGCTTTGAACATGTCCGCTTTGAATTCAAGAACGGCCAGATCGTTTCAGCGACGGCAAACAACACCGAGAAGCTGAACGATATCTTAGATACAGACGAAGGCGCCCGATATATCGGCGAATTTGCCATCGGCGTACACCCGCTGATCAAACAGCCGATGGATGACACGCTGTTCGATGAAAAGATCAACGGCAGTTTCCACTTCACGCCGGGAAACGCCTACAAAGGCGAAGCGGATAACGGCAACAGCAGCGCCATCCACTGGGATCTGGTCTGCATCCAGACGCCGGAATACGGAGGCGGGGAAATGTGGTTTGACGGTAAATTGATCCGTAAAGACGGACTGTTTGTACCGCAAGAGCTGCACGGATTGAATCCGGAAAATCTGGTGGTGGGGTAGGAGATAGGAGACAGGAGATAGGAGATAGGAGATGCAAGGACCAGCAAAGAAGTTTCAAGATCTGAGCGTCTGGCAGAAGGCACATCAATTTGTTCTTGGAGTGTATGCTGTAACAACACTCTTCCCCAAAGAAGAAGCATTTGGTTTGACTTCGCAACTTCGGAGGGCGGCGATATCTATCCCTGCAAATATTGCAGAAGGGTTTAAAAGAACTGGACGTCCCGATAAGGCAAGATTCATGAATATCGCTCAAGCCTCAATGGAAGAATGCCGATATTATCTGATTCTTTCAAAAGATTTAGGGTACTCAGATACACATGATTTATTTGAATTATCGGATGAAATTTGTAAAATGTTAGAGGCATATTGTAAAACTCTTAAAAAGCCGGGATAATATTCTATCTCCTAACTTCTAACTCCTATCTCCTTCATAATAAAACAGTTACTATGAGCAATTGTGCCGAAATAATCACCATCGGCGATGAAGTCCTGATGGGCCAGATCGTCAATACGAACGCGTCGTTTATCGGTCAGATGATGACGGAGGCGGGCATCTCTGTCGGTTGGATGACCACCATTGGTGATGATCGACAACAATTACTGCACGCTTTTCGCCTGGCGGAAACGCGCGCTAAAGCCATCATCATCACCGGCGGCTTAGGACCCACGCCCGATGACATTACCAAGCCCTGCCTGGTAGAATATCTGCAGGATACCCTGGAGTTCCGTGAAGACCTGCTGGGAAGGGTCACCAAGCGATTCACTGACCGCGGCTTTGAAATGCCCGAGACGTCTCGCAATCAGGCTGAATTTCCAAAGTCAGCGACAGTTATCGATAATCCTCACGGGACGGCTTCAGGGATTCACTATTCGCGCGCAGGAAAAGAGTGGTTCGCTCTGCCGGGAGTTCCTTTAGAGATGCAGCACATGATAGAATCGTACGTGGTGCCGCGGCTGCAGGACATTGGACTGGGTGGTCAGGTGGAAGTGTCGATTTACCGAACAGCAGGCATCGGCGAATCCCACCTGAAAGAAGAATTGAGTAATTTCCAGCAAGCACAGGAGCTGGTTGAGGTTGCTTTTCTGCCCAAATATTTCGGCGTAGACCTGAAACTGACGGCAAGAGGCGCTGACCAGAATGAAATCAGGCAGCGTTTAACCAATGCTGAAGCGCTGTTGGAACCTGATCTATTACCGCACGTTTATGGACGCGATACGGAAACTCTGGCAGAGGCAGTTGGCAAACTGGCCATTGAGAAGGGCGTAAGAATAGCAACGGCCGAATCGTGTACCGGTGGCATGATTGCCAAGCTATTCACCGATATTTCCGGCTCTTCGCAATATTTCGAACGCGGCGCAGTGACCTATTCTAATGAAGCCAAGAAGGAGATGCTTGGTGTGCCCGAACAGTTGTTGAACGACCACGGAGCAGTCAGCGAAGAAGTCGCTATCGCCATGGCAACCGGTCTGCTGGAACGCTGCCCGGCAGATATAACCGTCTCAGTGACCGGTATAGCCGGCCCCACAGGCGGCACCGAGGAAAAACCGGTCGGTCTGGTCTACATAGGAATCGCTGATAAAAACGGATCGGACGTAAAACAGTTCAGATTCATCAGCGATCGCGATTTGAATCGTAAGCGATCCGCGCTGGCGGCAGTTAAGTTTCTTTATGAGCGCATAAAGAATCTTGACTTGTAGCATGTTTTTTCGTATATTAATACTTTACTCTGATTAAGTTGAGTCGAGACCGACTTGGATACCCAACGCACGTTTATCGCTCTACCCCTGACCCAGGAAATTCACGACGCGCTGCGGGAAGTCCAGAATGAACTGCGGCAAGAGGTCAGTAAGGTGCGCTGGACACGCCCGGAAGGAGTCCACATCACACTGAAGTTTCTAGGTGATACCGACTCAAGCGTAGTCGATCAACTAATTCCAGCGCTTGATGAAGTTGCCAGTGGGCATCACCCATTTGAATTGAAACTAAACGGCACCGGCGCTTTTCCCAGGTTGGCAAACCCTCGTGTGCTTTGGGTAGGGTTGGAAACCAGCGAGGAATTATTGGCACTACAGCATGACGTTGAAGAAGCCATTGCCCCATTTGGATTTGAAAAAGAAAAGCGTAAATTCAAAGCGCATCTGACACTGGCGCGTCTGCAGGGAGATCTTTGGCCGGAAGGTCATCGCCGTTTGTTGTTAGATGCCCGGAAAACTATAGATGGATTGATTCTTCCGGTCAAGGAACTAATCTTGTTCCGCAGTGATTTAAAACCCGACGGCGCGGTTTACACCGCTTTACATCGCGCCAAATTGTGAGTTTGATTCATTTACATAAGACAATTAATTCAACCTAAATATGAGGTAAGCTGAAGATGACTCCAGAGTCCTCGGAAAAGACAAGAGCTCTCGAATTAGCGATCACGCAAATTGATAAGCAATTCGGTCGCGGTTCAATCATGCGCCTGGGAGACGATTCTGTGTACGGTAAGGTTTCTATCATCCCTACGGGCTCTTTGTCTTTGGATTATGCCCTGGGAATTGGTGGTATTCCCCGCGGTCGAGTTATTGAAATTTACGGTCCCGAAGCATCAGGGAAAACTACGGTAGCACTGCACATTCTGGCTGAAGCTCAAAAACGTGAAGGCAAGGTCGCTTTCATCGACGCCGAACATGCGCTGGATGCGGCTTACGCGAAGAAACTGGGCGTTGACATCGATAACCTGCTGATATCACAACCGGATCACGGTGAGCAGGCCCTGGAAATCGCTGAGACGCTGGTGCGTTCCGGCGCGCTGGATGTGGTGGTTATCGACTCCGTCGCCGCATTGGTGCCCAAAGCCGAGATCGAAGGCGAAATGGGTGACCAGCACATGGGTCTGCAGGCTCGTCTCATGTCGCAGGCGCTGCGCAAGCTGACCGCCACGGTTTCGAAATCCAACACCGCGCTGATTTTCATTAATCAACTCCGCATGAAAATCGGCGTAATGTTCGGCAGTCCGGAAACCACAAGCGGTGGTAATGCACTGAAATTCTATTCCAGCATTCGCATGGATATCCGCCGCATTGCCGCGATCAAGGTTGGCGCTGAAGTGATCGGCAGCCGCACCCGAGTGCGTGTCGTGAAAAACAAAGTCGCACCGCCCTTTAAAGAAGCCGAATTCGATATTCTTTACGGCAAAGGCATTTCCCGTATCCATGACCTGATCGATCTCGGCGTGGAGCATGGCATCCTGGACAAATCCGGTTCCTGGTTCTCCTATGGAGCAGATCGTATTGGCCAGGGACGGGAAAAAGTCGTCGAATACCTGGAGATCAATCCTTCTTTAGCGCATCAGATTGAACAGCAGGTACGTGAAAAATTAGGCTTAGCTAAGAATGACTAAGTCCGCCCCACGCGGATCGAAATCTCCACCCATCTCGGCGTTCGACGCAGCGTGCCGTTCGTTGGCGCGCCGCCGTCTGACTGAAGCGGAAGTCCGCCAGCGGCTGGAGAAAAAGTATCAGCCGTCAGAAATCGCCGAAGCGGTGATTAAGCTGAAAGAGTACCACTTCATCGATGACGACGCGTTGATCGTGGATTATATCAAAGACCGGCTGAATCTGTCTCCGCGCAGCGTACGCATGATGCAATACGAGCTTCTGCGGCGCGGCATCGCGCAGGAACATTTCCAGCGCATCTTCGAGCAGGAATTCCCCGACCACGATGAAGTCGAGGCCGCTCGACAGGCTCTGAAATCCCGCTTGAAACGACTGCAATCAGCTCCACCGCAGAGCCGCCGCGAGCGCGCTCTGCGGTTTTTGCATAGCCGCGGCTTCAACTTCGAGGTGATAAATCAGGTTTGGGGGGAAGTGATCGATGGTTTCAACGAAAATGATCCTGATAGCTAAACCTTTTTTACCATCCCCGCATCTAACCTATTAAAACAGTAAATATTTCATTAACTTTGGAGAACCACCATGTCATACTACTTCAGTAAACGCATAGATTCAACCTTCGATGAAGCCGTCGCACGGGTCACCGAAGAGCTGAAAAAAGAGGGATTCGGCATCCTCACCGAAATCGACGTGAAGGAAACCTTGAAGAAAAAGCTGGACGTCGATTTTCCACAATATAAGATCCTGGGCGCCTGTAATCCACCATTCGCTTATAAAGCGCTGCAAGCTGAAAGCAAAATCGGCACCATGCT
>JAHJDJ010000081.1 GCA_018812585.1 bacterium | reverse complement strand
TGCCGCGGCAGGAGTTTCCTTCTGCCAATCAAAAGTTACACGCGGCCACGACGGAAGTCCTGACCACACGGGAAAAATAGGGACTTGAGAATTGGCTCTGCGTCCCTGTTGTTTATTCTTGTAGTTGGCAACCCACAGTAGAGATGTGTGGTACCAAAACGACAAAATTTAATATTGATGCAACAGGCAGGATATTATATCAAATGAATTTGAGTAATCTTCAGTTCGCCACCCATCTCTTTTTTTAGGCGCTGGATAATTATCTCTTGTAACTCTGGTTTTTCCCTAACATCTGCAAAATACTTCTGTGAGGCGTTGAGTAATGCACAGTAAAAATCTTCGGCATTTAAAATCGGTTTTCTAATGTGATTCTCTTTATTTCGATCATCTAGGTGAACGCATAGGTGTGTAGTACTGTGATGATGAGTTAATACCCAATTCCCCGTGGAAAAATTATGAACTAGACCATTTCGTAATGCCCATAGACCTTGATTGTGTGTATGATAGGAATCTGGAAAGTACAATTTAATAAATTCCTTAAAACGTTTACCATTACCCCCTGATTCAAATCTACACCACGCCAGAGCTTCAATACCTGAAAATATTGAAATAAATGCTAAAATAGCAGACTCATCCCTTATGATTGTAGGAATTCCTCCAAGATAGGTGGTGCTAAACCATGCAAAGTGATTCTCTATTACTGGTGACAGCCTTTTCCCTCGTTCAATCTGGCTCATTTCAGACTCTAATTTTTCTAATTATTGGACTATGTATATACCGCTTATTAATATTTGGTGTGAGATGGTCAAATAACTCATTGTAGACTTGTTGAGGAGCGATGCCTCTCATCATTAGCATTAGTGTTTTTGTTCGAAGTCTTTATTCCTCATCTTATGGAAAAACTTATGATCTTGCTGGTACTGCTTAATAACCCAATCGATATACTCTCTTGAATATTGGGGTGATGAGTACCGCGGGCAGTGACAAAGGTTCGCTTTGTTTTTTATGTCACACACGCGATTGGTACATTGAAGATCAAAAGAGTTAATAGCTGTAGAGCCAATCAAACCTCTGTTGATCTCTTCGATTGCCTCTTTTTGCCGAAATGGGTGAGTCGTATCGTAGTCAAGCTTACGATATGCTGGAGCATCTGGATCATCCACTATTCGGATAGACTGAGCATCTGTGGATGAGGATTCACGTACTTCCACTCCGGCGGGGAAGGTAAATATCTGACTGCCGACGGGTGCTTTAACAACTTTGCGTACACCTTTGAGCCAATCTTGTCTGATTGACTCTACTCGCCTCTCAATAAACTTGTGCAGATCGTCTGTATTCCCTGGTTCACTCTTTGCCCCGTGGCGGAAATATACAGTTCCAAGCGAGAATGCAGTCTTCTGTTTATTCTCCGCTATCGAATACGTACCAGGCTTTGTGAATACTATCGGTATTGAAATGCTCTCAACAAAAATAGCTGCAATGCGTTCATTTGATTTCACTTGTTCCGAAATTGTGAAATGATCAAACTGCATGTTAGTGTATTTTTCAATTTTGTCCGTCAGAACAGCTTCATCGATATCCAGCACTGGTGTAGGATCAAAACCTGTCAGCGTACCTTTATTGTCGACACCTATAAGAATTACACCGCCCCCTGAATTTGCCATCGCAATAATGTCTTTCACTATCTCGCACCAAGCACCAGGCTTGCAAAAGTCTATCTCGGCTTTAAAATCAACATATTTTGATTCTCGTTTGGCTTTTAGTGCCCTTGAAAGAAGGTCTTTCATTTCACCACCAACTTCTAGCGTATCTCGATTTAAATAGTTCGGTTGCAACTTCTATTAATCAGCTTCTACACCCCATTCCAAATATAAACTCCACTCTCCGTATTGTCAATTGTTTTCTCTTTAATCTTCTTTCCCGTTTGCCATTTCACTCCACCCCTCAAAAAAACGGTCACGAAAGACTTCGTGACCGTCTGGCTTAAGGCATATTCCCGTAATTTCCTAAAATATTTCTTGACTTTTCTATCTTCAATGTTGTATATTATATGTAAGCACTCCAAATATACCCACCACAATCATTACAATTCTTAAACAAGGCAGAATACAGTATGCTAATACACACCAATCCCGTAGTCGGGGTCGTCCCTGACCCCGACGTTGAAACTATTTTCTCATTCTCCAATCTCCAATTGTTCCACGACAAATCTGTCATCACCCCAAAAATTCCCCGCACGACGGGATGACAGATCTGGCGGACACAATCAATTGGCGGACACATTTGGCGCCTGCAGCGCCGCTAAATCCCGTCTGCTTTATCCTTTTTTGCCCATGGCCCTGCGTGCCGGATGAGATGGAACACTATGCGATGCGTTATCTTATGCTTTCTGGAATATCGGTAGATATTTTTCAGGCTTTCATGAGCGGATACACAATCGAATAAGACCTTACCTACAGCTTCATTGGTTTTGGCCATCTCTAAAATCGGATCGATCAAGTTCAAACGTGCCATGGTATGGGTGAGTTGGCGAAGAATTTTTCCATAAGGCAGATCGTTCACGATATTCGAACACATCCGGTGGTACTGGTTAAAGGCTTTGCCCGATATCCCGACGGTCATCATCACTTGTGCCGCTTTTATGCCTGTTATAATCCCCGAATTCACTCCCTTACCCTTGAAGGGGCGAACCATCCCGGCAGCATCACCCAGCGTGACAAACCGATCTCCATAGAATCCTTTGGCAATACCAATGGGGAAACGCCCCTTGAAATAGTCCAATTCCTCCGCATCCCATAAATTTGAGGGTGGCAAGACATGGCTCACCTCACTCAACTGCAGGAACTGATCCATGTGGTTAGTATTGATATGGGACCCAGCAATGTTGATGGTTAGATGATTCCATTTCGGGGTTGCGGCGCCAAACTCTATTTCCTTGATGGCGGGGAGGAAGGCTTGAATAAAGTTGCCGTACGAATTCATGAAATCCATCCCTGGATGGATTTTGGTCACGATTGAATCGAGGAAACGGGGTTGCCTGTAGGTTGTGTCTCTCTCGAATATCTTCCCGGTGCCATCATCCAAGCCGAACGCTCCAACCACTAAATCAGCTTTTAAATTGCCGCTTTCAGAATAAATCCGCACACAGTCCTGATGCATTTCAATGTTTGTCACTCTGCTGTGCACGATGATCGCCCCTCTATTCTCAGCTTCCTTAAGTAAATACTCATCGAAAGCAACTCGTCTTACGGCCACAGCGCCTGAACCCTCGTCCTTGAGGATTATTGCTCTTTTCGAGCCATGCAGAACATATCCATCAATGATCCGTTGGGTTAATTCTTGTGGGAAATCGACATCCAGTTCATCTCTAAGAATTTCTATAATTGGGGGCGAAAGCACTCCCACACATTGATTATAATGAGTGGATTTTTCGAATACTTTTCCTTCATAAACAATGACATTCAGCCGGATACCCTTCTGTGCTGCCATCTTCAACAGCGCTAAAGCACATCCCGCACCGCTGGGGCCGCCACCCACAATTGCCACAAAGCTTCCATCTCGCAGTGGGCCCAAATCGTGGTTCTTAAGTCCGATCCAATACTGGCTTGTCTCAGTGTGGGGTTGGTTTCGATTTACATCTCTTGAGAATGGCAATAACAGAGCATGTTTGACCAGTGCCATTTGAAGTCTTAGGCTCAGCCATTTCCTGATTATATCTCTATAAGCCCGACCTCCGGTGTAGGTGTACCACATAATCTCCCACACGCGCTCGGCAGCCCAAACGTTCCTTTTAGAACTCAACAAGCGAGCCAGGTTTCTCACAGGATAGTGGAAACGAAATATAAAATCATAAACTCTAAACATGAGGCGGCCGTAATAATTGTCATTGGGAATAATTTGTCTGGCAGGGATAAGATACTGCTGCCTCAGTGTCTTTTTATCCCTCCCTTTTAAAGCTGCTTCAACCGCCATAGAAGCAGTGGTTAATGCCGATTCAATACCGTTTTTGTAATAACGTGCACAAGCGGCATCCCCAATCACAACGAGATTATGATCCACGAAGTTGCGTGCTGAGCCAACATTGATCAACGGTTGGCAATGACAAAAAGGTGCGATGGGCAGGCTGATCCCCAATTTTGATTTTATATCTTCTTCAAAAAGGAATTTCTCAAGGTCCTTCAAGTCAAGGTTACTGCGGCCTATGAGAGTAACCGTTATAAAGTCCTTCTTCGGTGTAAAAGCGGCAAATCTTATTTTTCCACGAGAGCGGTAAAAGGAGTGAATGAAATTTGGCTTAAGCACTCCTTCTGCAGGTATTTCTGCCTGAATTGCTCGGAGGCTCCTGGGGGGAGAATATCCAAAATCAAGCTTAATAACTTTTTCCAGTAGTTTTGAATTCAATCCACCAGCAATAACCAGGAAATCAATGTCAATACTTTCGCTGTTCTCCTTGCAACTCAAACGGTAGCCATCTCCGTTTTTAGAGATTTCTTTCACAGCCTCAGGTACGATTTCCGCTTCCATCTCCCGGCATTTCTGAAGCAGATAGTCATCAAAACTAATGTTGTCCTTTCCGGTGACAGAAAGAGGACCATTACCCCGGAATACTGTACAAATATTCTTCTCTGCAGAAGGTGTCTCCAAGACGATTTCTCTGCCATGAACATGCAGGATATATCCCTCAATATAGCTTTGCACTACGCCTTTCGGGACAGTCAACCCCATAGCACTGAGTTCATCAATCAGTGAAGCTGAGAGCACTCCAGCGCACATGTTGCAACCCGGCGGACCAGTCTGCGTGAACTTTTTTCCATCAAAGATGGTAATTTGATATTGGAGTCCAGTAGTCTCAGCTTTGCTGATGAAATTGAGGGTAAAAAAAGCCCCTGCAGGTCCACCACCTATTACAGCTATTTTAAGAGGGTATGCCAAAGTTCACTCACTGCTGGGATTGCTTGAGTTAGAAGAAACGGATAAACTCTGGACGCGACAGATTCCGCGGCCTGCCATCAGCCGCTACTGCCTCTGCACACTATCGATTTGATAAAATACGGAGGAGTTATACTGATTGCAAGAGTTAAGTGTGCGGACTCACAGCTATTTCCAAACTCTGGATCATGGCTTTTAAGATTTCCAGATATATATATTACGGAGGGATTGTAGAATCAGGGGGTAATTAGGAAGGGACTCAGAATTGCTTCTTAGCCCCTATTCTTTTTTTCGTAGCGGGGAGAGGATTTTCCCGAAGAGATGCCTATGGCAGAACCTCTGATCTTTGGATTGTAAATCCAACAAGCACAAAAAACCCGCCATTGAGACGGGTTTATACTTTCGTAGCGGGGAGAGGATTTGAACCTCTGACCTTTGGGTTATGAGCCCAACGAGCTACCAGACTGCTCCACCCCGCGATGTGAGAAGCAAATTTATAAAATAATAAGCCCGAGGTCAAGGGTTTTTAACAAAATTTCGTAAAAGTGATAAAAAAGCCTGTCGACACCGAGAGGCTTATTATAATGCAGGAGAAGTTACTGCTTGATTAACTCAACTTCCAGGATTATTTTAACGATGTTGTCCACTACCAACGCACCGGTTTCAAGAGTCTTCGACCAAACTAAACCGAAGTCGCGCCGGTCGATCTTTGTGGTGGCCGTGGCGCCAATAGCCGCTCCCATCATTCCAGGGACAGGGCCGACGATCTCTTCAACGTTAAGCACCACTTCTTTCGTGATGCCATGCAATGTCAAATCACCGGTGATTATCAAGCCGTCAGCAGTCTTGGCAACCTGCTTGGATTTGAAGGTCATCTCGGGGTAAGTCGCCACGTCGAAAAAGTCGGCGCTGCGCAGATGATCGTCACGCTTATCGTTATTGGTGTTTACCGAATTGGTCTTGATACTGACGGATATTTCAGCAGCGGTCGGATTGTCAGGATCGTATTTGACGACGCCGTCGTATTCACCGAAACTGCCATTGACATTGGTGACCATCAGATGCTTGACCTTGAAGCTGATATTGCTGTGAGCAGTATCGAAATGCCAGGCCGCAGCCTGACCGATTGATACCGAAGCGAAAATTAACGCTATGGTCAAAAGTGCGGGTTTCCGTAACATAATCTTTCTCCTTTATTTAATGTTTGACTTTTCTACGAATTCCCATTTGTGAAGAGTTACGGAGGAGTTCTGGAAGCGTTGGAAAGAGGAAAATGATTTTTGCGAATAACAAAAAAGGGGCTGTCCCAAAAGGATCAGCCCCAACCTACAGACTGCTACTCTGAATTATTTCATCAGTACTATCTTACCCGACAGCGTTTGAGTGCCTGTAGATAAACGGTAGATGTACACACCCGACGATAAATGCGAAGCATCGAAATTGACTTCGTGTGATCCCGCATTTCTATAACCGTCAACCAGACGTGCAACCTCTCGACCTGAGACATCGAAGACTGCCAGTTCGACGTTCGACCCCAACTCCAGAGTAAATGAGATTGTGGTTGTCGGGTTAAAGGGATTGGGATAATTCGTCAGCAGTTTTTGGCTGACCGCTTGTAGTTGTTCAGTTTCGATGATATCGAACGGATTGGGAGCGCCAGCGACTGGATGGGGCTTGAAACCCTCGACAACGTCTGCTCCCGATTTGACAAACTCGAAGCCATCTTCAGCCCAGATTATGTCCGGCTCATCACCAACACGGGCAGAGAGTCTATAGATTCCTCCAGACCAGGCCCCCGGCACCGGAAAGTACATGCCAGGACGATTGATCGCCCAACCGGGCTGGAAATCGATGAAGAAACGCATCAGCAAGGTAGTCGGTTGACCGCCTTCGTATTCAGTTGCCAGCCAGGCAGCGAAGTCCTGAGGGAGACCGCTGTTGTTCACGATGTGGATATCGAAAATCACGTTACCACCACTTGGCGGCACTGGTGAACCGGAAACGTAAGTCAGATCTACAACGAAGTCGGGGTATGATGGATTCTGGTCGAAGTAGAATGCCCCCATATCAGCCCTTGTGCCATCGGGATCGAGCGGGCTGTTGGGATCCCCGGTATCGATACAGGGTGAGCCTGCCTGGAGGTTGAAATTCCAAGTCACAGGATTGACAAAGAGAGGATCTCCGGTAATATTACCGGTTCCCGAGAATTGCGGTTCACTTAAACTGTAGGTAAAGTTGATTGTTCCAGTATAATTCGGATTGAAAGGTGAGCCATTATTATTGTTGTAAACTATGTTGTTTTTACCCTGCGGTATGCAGTTTTCAGCAAATATACCGACTCCATAGGTTGTGGTGGGGTATGACGTTGTGTTCTCCGTTATGGTATTGTTGATGAAAGTAGGCGGAAAACCAATTAAATACATCCCACCTGCCTTAGTAAGCGAGTTGTTATAAGCAATCAGGTTGCCTGTGAATGTTGCCATAGAGTTTTGGCAGCGGATCCCGCCGCCTCCGCAACTGCTTCACGTTCCGGGACTCATATTGCGAGTGATGGTACAATTATCAACCGTTGCTCCGTTGCAGTAATTTAAATATATTCCACCTCCGCCATTATATCCTGTGTTGCTATCGAGTAAACACTCTTCCAGGTGCAGCGTCGAGGAGTAGTAGGCATAAATACCCCCACCTTCATTGGGGTAATCTACATAGCAACGGGAAACACGGCAGTTCTGCATGGTCAAATGATTACCCATTATATATATGCCGCCGCCGCTAACACCTGAGTTAACCGCCTTATCGATAACACAGTAGAACAGGTTGTTCTGCACTGGGAAGGTGGGAACAAACCGAATTCCACCCCAATTATTACTGGTTATCGGTTGTTCGCGTATGAACTTGATGGAGTCAGACTCTGTCCCTTCCGCAGTCAGTTGCCCTTCGATGATCCAGGTATAATGCCCGCGATGCAGCAAGGTTGTGCCCGGCATGATTGTCAATGTTGTCCCTGCAAGAACAGTTATTTCGCCTACAACAGCGAACTCACCAGGTCCAAGTGACCCAGAGAGATCTCCGCTGATTGTAGGTTGTGCAAAGGTGGGTACGACCACCGTACCCAATATTATGATCAGAGCAACCCATATTAATTTCAAATTGGGCATTGAAACCTCTTCTATTTGGGATTTTGCTTTTATCAGATTTTGTTTGTCAATTAGTGCTTCTAATTGCCCGGGACACCAAGATATGCGCCCCGGGCAATAGTTCAAGACAAGTACCTTACTTCATCAAGACTAACTTGGTCGTAGATGTGACTTCTCCGGTCTGGATGCGGCAGAGATAGACTCCAGAGGTTAATGCTGAAGCGTCCCAACTGAGGCTATGGTTTCCTGCTTGCCGGTATCCGTTCACTAACTCTGATACCAATCTTCCCTGTAGATCGAACACCGCAAGGTTCAGTTGACCAGCTTTCGGCATGACAAACTGAATGGTCGTTGATGGATTGAACGGATTGGGATAAGCTTTAAGCAGAGCATATTCCCCCACCTGTGCAACGTCACCCTTATCAATTACTTCGAACGGATTAGGTGCATCGACAGCTGGTGCCTGCACGAAACCTTCTACATAATCCAAACCCGGTACGACAATCGTAAATCCGCTCGAATCCCAAATCACACCAGGCTCGGAACCTACAAGGCCCCAGAACCCGTGTTCGCCCGGTGGTAATGTTCCTACGGGATAGAACATGCGCGGACGATTGATCGTCCAGCCTGGCTGATAGTCGATAAAGGAACGCATGATCAGAGTGGTCAGCGAACCGCCATTGTAATTCGTAGCAAGCCAAGCGTCAAAATCCTGAGCGGCACCGCTGGCATTTTCGACAAAAAGGTCGAATACAATAAAGCCTCCACCTGGCCCCGAGACGTAGGTCAATTCGATGTTCACATCGGGATATAAACTCGCGACCTGATAGTGATATCCCATGTCAACAACACCCGCATCAGGGACTTCATCGGTCCGTGTTGTCCCCATAATCATGGCAGAAGCTGGATCGCCAGTATCGACGCAAGGTGAAGTCGTTGGTTGACCACATGCCGTATGGCACAGATAGTAATTGCCATTCGTGCCTGCTGTGAATTCCGGATCTGCATTAATGTTGCCTGTCCCTGCATATCCTCCCTCCACATCGCTGTACGAACAGGTAAATCCACCAGCATACAACAGAATCGGGTCAGAGCCAGTATTGCCCCAGGCAATGATGTTCTTTGCCACCGGATTCTGATTGATGATGAAAAGTGCTGAACCATCAGAGCCAGCATTGCCAGTATAAGTACAATTCGTTGTGTTCACGGGTGATGAAGAGAATCGGATGGCTCCGCCCTGAGTACCGCTATTATTCAGGAATAGACAGTTTTTCAAGTCGCAGATCGTGGAAAAGTAGTAAGCCATCGCGCCACCGTAAGGAGCGTTATTTCCTTCGAAGACACAGTTAATGACATCGACAGGTGCATAACGGATTACTACGGCACCGCCGTTTTCTGAGGAATTATACCCAAAGTAACAGTCGGAGATCAAACCTGAGCCGGTCTTCGAATATATCGCTCCACCCATCTCCTGACTGGAGTTAAACGTGAACGTACAATGTGTGATGACCGGAGCACCTGTATCGATATAGATACCGCCAGTGCTGGTCTGAGTTATCACACAATATGAGAGCTGACAATTCGCAGTGGATGAAGGTGTAAAATCCATTCCCTTCCAGAAGGGTACACCGATTGCGGGCTGAAAATAAATACTATCGGTCTCTGTTCCCACGGCAGTCAACGTTCCGGCGATTCCGAAACCTAAAGCACCGATGAAATTGAGCTGAGTGCCGGGCTCAATCGTCAGTGATGCGCCAGCTTCGACATAGATGCTGTCGTCAACGGTGTAGCTGCCCGGTCCCAGAATTCCGCTCAGGGGTCCGGATAGCTGTGCCGAAGCAACTCCGGAGAACAATAGGCCAAGGATACAAAGCAATGCAAATTTGCGCATGATAACCTCCGCTAGATGGTCATAATGATGAAATTCTGAACTTTTAACCGGAAACAGGGCATGAAGCAGGGTGGTTGATGTATTTGAGGGTAGGTCTAATAAATAGTGTGGAACAGTAGTTTTTTGGCTTTAATATTACCCCTCTGGGGTAAGTAATGTAATATACAAAAATTCGCAACTTATGTCAAGAAGTTTTCTCCCTCTGTGTAGAAATAATTCTCTTGACGTTTTACATTTTAAAAAAGACAGACACGAATGTCTGCCCCATTGATTGCTGAGTGCTACTTCATCAACACCATCTTCCCCGACAGCGTCTGGACGCCGCTTGTCAGACGGTAGACATAGATGCCCGATGACAAATGCGACGCATCGAAAGAAACCTCGTGTGATCCAACGCTGCAGTAACCATCAACCAAACGTGCGACCTCTCGGCCTGAAACGTCGAAGACTGCTAGTTCGACGTTCGACCCCAACTCCAGAGTAAATGAGATTGTCAGAAATATAAAAGTGTCTTGTATGGGGTATCTGACCTTATAGTGTTGACATTTCAACGTTGTCGAAGCTTCTCTTGTAGTAGTTCATATAGCTTGCTTTTCGTTCCATGGCTTCGATCACAGCGTGTGAGAAGTTCACTTTCTCAAATTTTTGGGCGCTGCCGAGTCCACCCGGGCTAAAGACATTTATTTCCATGAGCTTATCGCCTGCGATATCCAATCCGACGAGAAACATGCCATCCTGTACCAGTTTGGGACGGACTATCTCAGCAATTTCGAAATGTATATCGGTGAGTTTTGCCGGGGCTAATTTTCCTCCAGCATGGATATTGCTTCTTATGTCATCGCCAGATCTGATCCGTTTAAAGGCGGCGTACTTCCCTTTGTATCTGAGAGGGAGACCATTCATCAGGAATAACCGCGTATCTCCTTCTGCTGCTGCAGGCAGGTATTCCTGAGCGATAACGTATCCGTCCCGGCTTACCGCTTCAATCATCTGGTTTAAGTTTCCAAGGTCGTCCTTGCGAACCAGAAATACGCCGGATCCTCCGGAACCCTGAAGAGGTTTCAGTATGAAGCTGCCACCTTCATCTTTCGCAAATTTTTTAATCTCTTCCCGATCGCGAGTAATGATGGTCCGGGGACGAACCTGCTCTGGAAAGAGCTGGAAGTACATTTTGTTCATCGCCTTGCCCAAGCCATTGGGATCGTTCAGCACAATCACACCGTGACGCATCGCGGCCCGCCCGAATATAGTCCCCGTCGACTGCGCCCAGGATCGTAATCCGGTATCAGTCGAGGGATCGCTCCGCAGCAGCAGAATGTCTAGATCGTCCACGATTATCCGGCTTTTAATAGCTTTTTTCCCGAGCAGGTCTGCGAGGTAAGTTTGTGAAGATTTGTAACTCTTTTTAGGCACGGTTCTAGCTCTGGCACTGATCCTATCGTCCACATCGTATGCAAAATCTCCCGCCCCGATGACATATACCTCATGACCTCGATTGATCGCTGCCATTCCCAACCTCGTGGTTGTGTACCCTGGCTCTTCGGTCTCGATTTCGTTGACCATCAGCCCTAATTTCATTTTTACCTCTTTTGTATTAAATCAATGGGCGTTAATCCTACTTTTAAGAACCTCAACTTCTCATCGATTTTAGAATTCTCCATGTAACGTGGTCTTAACAGAATTGGCTTTAGTACCTGACGATACTGCAATTCCAGTACTATGGATATTTGGCTTATGGCAATCTTTCCTGTAAAAAGAGGAGTTAAATCACCGCCATTCTTTAAATATTTCAATAATTCAATAAGACCGTGCAGATAAACGGCATCCTTTGTCAGCCCGCCGCCGCGATGGATCCTGAAGGCAACTGAAAATGCTGTGTTCTGGTTAAATCTCCATTCTCTGTTCAAGCTCCGGAAGTTATCTACGAAAGTCGCTCCATTGATCAGATTTGCAGCGGCAATGACCCTGCCTGCCAGAAGGCGCAGCCGGGGGCGGCTTAAACCGCCGACCAGATATTCCGCCAGTACAGCCAGACCCTCCTGCAATGCCTCATAGCCCGGCAATCCACTCTGCATCAGTTGTAATGGTTGTTCCCCTCCGTTAAGATAGGTAACGACATGGGTTCCTATTTCATGCTGAAGAAGAGCCTCTACTCGATTTGCTGGTATCCTGGTTTGCCGGCCTATCAACAAATTACCGTGTGATACCATCAATCCAACGATCTCAGGCTTCACATAAACCTTACTTGAAATCGTAGGATGGAACTGTCTATAATAATCGATTTCACTACGCGCTTTCTCACCGAATTCTTCAGCATTCAGTGAGTTTTTAGCGGCTTCGTCAGTACCGCGTGGAGGTATAGCTTTAAGTATTTCTCTTGCCATCTCTACGACTGAAGTATCGTTACCACCAAAAACCTGAAGACTTCCGTAGATAAACTTGCGTGTTTCAAGATCACCAAGCATCGTTAATTTGCGGTCTAGTTCAAGCCGGGTTTCCTGAAAAAGATTCGCCAAAGTTGGATCTTCAACCCGTTCGATTCTAATTTGGTATAACTTTCGCTTTACTGTTGAAGGATCGATGGGCAGAGGACGATAGAATAACTGGGGGGGCTTTTCAAATCGTGATCGTCTAAATTCAGCCCACGCAGATTCAGAATTTATCGGTGTTACCTGGCGAAGAAAATCGAATGATTTACTGATTTTGGATAGAGATTGGTCCACATCCCAGACTGCCTTGACAACTGCCCTTCTCCCGAGTGCCAGGTGGTTCGCTGCATCGAACGTCGTGTGACTGCGAGTAAATTCAAACACAGCTCTTTTTAACGCTCGGTCAAATCCCCGGTGCAAATTTCTGAGCACAATTGGAAATATCTTCTCTGTGCTCAAATCCTGATAAATCGGAGCAATTTCTACGCCTATCATAAAACAATTCAGCTGTTTCAGGGCTGCATGGGTTAAAAGTGGTTGCAATCCCTTCGGAGACAACTTGTTAATCGATTCCACATCCACTTCAGCTTTGTGTCTCAGTATGCTGATGTGGCTCAAGGCCTGCTGGAGCGCCTCCACAGCTTTAACTGGACTCCTTTTATTCATGGTCAGGATGCGGAATCCTGGTTTCAGAAGTTCTTTGTGCTTCTTTTCAACAGCAGAATCGGGGGTGTCACCGGACCATATTTCGATGATAAGAAACGCCCCGCAGGCATTTGATAATATCTCGATGATAGTCTTTATTAGATGTTCCAGATCGGATGTCATCCGCGGTTTGCCTGCAGCGATCAGATAGGACGCTTCACCCTTGACCAACCGATCTGTTCCTATATCGTTCCTTCTATGGGGTTGGCGGTATACGATGAGAAACGGAAGCGTTCGATCTATATGAAGCCGTCCCCCTTTCGGTAGTGATCGTCTTACAGGCTTACCGCCAGAAAGTCGTTCCGCTATGCTCCGGATCTGCTTTTCGGTTATGATTTCTGGTATGAGTTGTTTATCCAAGACTGCTTGCTTTCAATTTAAATGATGAATCCGAACATGTAACGTTAGCAATTAACTTCACCCGAAGGTTGCTAGTTCCTCAAGTACACCAGATATTGTCGATTGAAGTGCAAAACCAATCGCAGCATGGCGTTCAGGATAGAGTTCACCCGTCCACTCATTCATAAAGGTTTTCTTAACTTCGATAGCTATAGAGCATCCGGTATCAGGGAATGTTTCATGAATCCACCGTGAAAAATACCCCCCCTTGAATTTGACATTTTCACGCACGTCGAGACTTCGACCAAAATAATCAAATGACTTTAAGTCTGAAATAAACCTGTCCACAACAGGCGACCAGCGATCACGCGGCATAGAACCGGTGCCGATATTGATTTCCGGGTTGAATCGGGGATCTGCTGGCGGTTGATCAAGTCCGTCCCGCAAATGATTATACGAATGTAAATCGAATACGACGAAACGGCCGTGTCTTTCCTCGATTCCCCTTAGAAAACGTTCAACCTCTGAATAGAACTGATTATACTCCGCCAGCGATCTGCGCAGCAAATCGGCGGGTGGCTCATTTTTCCAAACCTTCAGCCCCCAGGCATCCTTTGGCTTGATATAAACAGCGCTCTCGCGAATGCGGTTTAAATCAACTTCAAATCGAGAACGTGAGACAACGATACTGTTATCTGCGATCTGCGCCCACATTGCAGTAAAAGGGTCCTCCTCATGCAATCGCTCTGCATCCGTCAAGGATAACAGCTGTTCAACCTCCTCACGCACCGCATGACCGTCATGGATTGCCGTCGCAATCAGCGATTGGTCAACATTTCTATCGATCTGACAAAATTCAATGGAAATGGGTATATTTCCTCGAGGGGTTGTTACCATGGTTCAACCTCATTGAATGTCGGTTCATATATAGGTAAACCCGAGACGTTGCCGTTTTGTCCTTCACTTATAGCTCCCTGGGAGGAACTCGAATCCCCCTCCAAGCAGCACGGGATACCCTGTTTTTCTGTATTGAGTCTTTCTGTTATTTCATCAACACCATCTTACCGGTCAACGATACAGCATCGGTCGTCAAGCGGTACAGGTAAACTCCCGAAGCGAGGTTTGAGCCGTCGAATTGAACCTTGTGGTTGCCCGCATCGCGGAAACCATCCACTAATGTCACAACTTTCCGCCCTGTAATGTCGTAGACCGTCAGGTTTATCCGGCAGCTGCCGGACAACTGGTAACTGAGAACCGTCGTTGGATTGAAGGGGTTGGGGTAGACCTCTACCAAGGGGTGATCATTTATTATTCCGGCATTATTATCAGCTATTATGAAAGGATCGGTTATACCTTCTGTAATCCAGGGTTTAAATGCCACTCCGTTGCTGACGCCTTCTTTTGTGAAGGGCAGATTATCTTCTGACCAGATTAGATCAGGATATGCACCAACTTTGCCACCCAGGAAGTACATCCCAGCAGGATAATTGGTAGGTATCGGTAAGAGCATATTGGGTCGGCTGATCATTTGACCGGGTTGAAAATCGGTCAGATAGCGTTGAATTAGTGTGGTCGGGAAGCCGCTTTCGTAGGTTAGATCCAACCAGGCATCGAAACTTAAAGGAACTGTGTCGCCATTAATCAGCATGAGGTTGTAGACGAGGGTGCCACCCTCGGGAGGAATGACGGGGATGCTGACCAACTCCATGATAATATCAATCTCAGGAGCGGAGTCAATAGCAATCGTAAAATATGGACTATAAGTCGTATTCTGATTGGTTGACGTATCGACAGCTTTCACGCGCGCTTCAATAACGTCGCCCGGTTGAATCGTACCCGTCACTGTTCCGGTATAGAACACCGCATAGGGCTCTTCTAAGGGCAGATCTACATCTACCTGAGCGACTCCATTCACTGACCATTCCATCGTCACGGCGCTGATCCAGCGGTTATCCAGCGCGTATGTAGTGAACGTATAAGGCCATTCAGGAAGCATAATCGAGGTCGGAGGATCAAATTCAACCACAGGCGGTTCGTTATCAGGCCCCACGAAGAAGTGGTGTGGATTGCCATCTGCGATATGAGGATGGTGTTCCACCCTTCCTGTCGCATCTTCTGCTTCTATGTAGTAGTAAATGTACGTCCCATCTGGCTGTGGGGGAATTTCGCCAGCGTAAATATCATCCCCCACAGAAGTCATTGCTGCCGGGCTGTAAGTTCCTCCTTCGGTTTTCCACATGATAACGGGTGGACCGACCAGGGGCTCATTGCTGTAGGGGTGGATTTCGGCTTCGAGGTAGTAGCCTCCGCCCGTATTTTCGCTATCGTGAACGGGAACATGAACGATTCGTAACATATAGCGGTCATGTGCTTCATGAGTACGGCAGTGCAGAGCATCCAGGAACCAGAATCCGGGATATGAAAATCCCATGACTTCATATCCGGGCATGGCTTCCTGCCAGGTAAGCATGGCTAGCGAATCACCCGGACTGTCACTCAGAGCAACAAAAACCTTGTCGTTAAGAATCAGCGAATTGCAGTAGCCCAGTCCGGGCATGCGCACGATTTCATAAGGTCTTCCATAACCACTCATCAGCGTTTGATAATATGCGACGTTTTCCTCGATGACCTGATTGCCGGTCTCTATCACCAGTATTCGTCCGGGATCGAGAAGCTTCGCATGACAGTCAATGTGTGGTACAAAATACCAGAACGGATCTGGAACTGTTATGTGATTTGTTATACCCAGATACTCTTCAAAATAACCATCGATTTCTTCAGGCGTTAATGGCTCATTTTCAAAGTAGGTATAATCTACCGTGATAGCGTTCCCCATACCGTCTGTCATATAGTTCCCACCTTCCAACCAGAGGCCGGTTTCATAGACAGGGATATCCAGTGTATCACCCAGGATCTGAGGTAACAGCTCCTCACCGATATTCGGCCAGGGGTATAAATTGTCAATTAGTCCCTGTTCATCGTTTCCATCGAAGATATACCAGGGGCCGAAATCACGGGTCCATGGAACCCAGTCAGCTCCGGTAAAAACGAAAGAGCAATTGGATGTATCCACACCGGCGCCTGAGTAATCCCGCAGGGCTTGCTGCCTACGGGCTTCATCGGCAAGGAACGTAATTACTTCGACATCTTCAGACAGTTCGGCCACCAAGCCTAGAGGGATCTCTAGTGGGTAACATATGAGGACACCCGTTGCAGGCTCCCATTCTGCTACTGATATAGCTGGCTGCGGAGGTGGATCGTCGGTGGGACTGGGAGCTGGATGCAAGAATCCTTCATGCTTTTTGAAGAATTCCATCTTGTTGGCTGGCTGGTCGGCTGCTGCCAGATTGACTCCGATACCGATCAGAATCAGGCATAAACTCAGACCTACAATTCGAATATTCACGCTCATCATTTCCACCTCCGGTTGCATTACCTTTGATGCGATCCTTTTTACTTCATGAGAACCAATTTACCAGTTGTTGACAAATGGCCAGCTACCATTCTATAGAGATAGATGCCCGATGCCAGGTTCGAACCATCAAAGGTTACTGCATGACTGCCTGCATCCCGCCAGCCTTCAACCAATTCGGCGACCCTGCGCCCGGATACATCGTAAATATCCAGATCGATATGCTGCTTAACCGCAAGATTGAAACTGATGGTGGTTGTGGGATTAAATGGATTGGGGTAAACAAGTACCTCAGGCGTTTCAGGGATCATAATCCCCCTATCAAACGCCGCTTCAAAGGGATTCGGCGCGCCATGCACCGGGAAGGGAACAAAGTCTGCAGCGAAGTCTCCGCCCAGTTTCACAAAGGGGAATCCGTCCTGATCCCAGGCATAGCTGGGATGCTCTCCGACTTTTCCGGTAAAAGTGTAATCTCCTGCCGCGTAGGTGCTGCTGATAGGATACCACATCCCCGGACGATCAATCGTCCAACCCGGCTGGTAATTGGTAAACGCTCTCATGACCACTGTACTCGGACTCCCGCTTTCGTACGCAATTTCCAGCCAGGCATCATAATCCTGCGGTGATAAACTGACATTTTCGACGAAGAGATCGAAGATCAGATTGCCTCCGGAAGCAGGGATCTGAACGGGAGGATTTACGGGGGTCAGGGCAATCTGCAGCGGCGAAGCCTCGACATAGGTTATATCCAGATACACCGGCAAGTGGTCGGTGGCATCGTGTAGCGCATCAGCAACATCTTGTGGGACTATCTGGTTGGGAGGATTATTGATTGCCTGATTGAAGTGCTGACCATCATTGCCAAAAGAGGTATAGCTGCCTGCAACGTACTCCCAGTCCGCACCATCGATTAACTGAGGCGTTACCAGTGCGAAGTCGAATCTATCATCCATTCCACCAGTCGCTCCGCCGCCAAACTGCGTAACTCTGGGTGATTGGGTATGAACTGCAGCATAGATGGAGCTGTCATGCCAGTATCCGGGTGTATCGATAGGATCGACAAACTGCGAATCGGCAAGCAGCGCCTGATAACCGGGTTCGTTGCTGTAATAAAAATTGAAATCTCCGCAGAGCAGCAGATTATTACCCGCGACAGGATTGATCACTAACCAGTCGAGGAGCGCCTCGCATTCTATCAACCGCCGGTATTCGTTATCCGCGCCCTGCGACGCTTTCAAATGACTCGTCGCGATGAACAGGTTCGGTCTGGCGCCTCCACCGAGATACGACAATTCATAGATTTCCCAATTGCGAAGGTCAGTCAATATCGTGTGAATATCCACCAGCTCGAAAAGATCCTGTTTGTAATACAGCATGTATTCGCTGAGGCCCTGCGTGACCCACCCAGCACGATCGAAGACCGAAGTATCGAGGACACCTTCGAAAAACTGCTGCGCGCCTGAATTATCGAGCATTTCCTGGCAGACCAGCAGGTCAGGCTGGATCTCGTTCAGGACAGTTTGAAAGTGCGGAATCCTTTCAGGTCCGGTACTACCGGGAAAGTTGAGTACGTTATAGGTGCAAATGCGCGTTTGCGCAGAGGCGGTTACGGTAAGCACCGCCATGATCATCAAGTGGTAAGTCGGGTTCTTAAACATGTTTTCTCAGGCTTTCTTATCATTTTATT
>JAHJDJ010000080.1 GCA_018812585.1 bacterium | reverse complement strand
TTGGTACGTTCAGGTTCCGTTTCTCCAGTTCCTCCAGCGCCTTTTCAGCCTGTTCTCTGAAGAATCCGCCTCTCTGCGAATAGTTGCCCCAGGTATGCATCGTATCCAGCAAACCCGCGGCAATTCCTTCACGAATAGGCGCGGCATAAGATGATAATCTGCCGCCTAAGGTATCAAAATAAGCAAATGTGTCATCCTGCTCAGGATGCACCGAATAGAAATGAAAGGAATTGCCTACTTCCATTCCCAGCCCGGGACCGCACACTGTTTCACGCGCGCCATTTAAGACATCATGTAGTGCCTTCATCTCGCCGAAGCTCGAGAAACCATCGAGATCGTTACAGAAAGCAAATCCCGCCTTAAAGGGGTACGGGAAAGAGCGTATTTCGACTGCGTTACTCATGGTATTGTCAATTGATAGACCTAAATGAAGAAGCCTTTTTTACCAAACAATTTCTTCAGTGAACTGCGCTCGTTCTCGTCGAACGACTTTAGAATTTTCGTAACACCGGCAAAAACGATCAATCCTACGGTGCCGAGTAGCAGAATACCTGTCAAACCAGAGAAATACTGGCGCAGAAATTCAATGGCCGCAAACGTTGCAATCCCTGCAATCGCCTGCTTAAAAAGCGCAATCCAGGGAAATGATAGGGGTAAATAGCGTCGCAGAAATACGAACATCAATCCATTCTTGATCAAAGCCGAAGTTCCAGTTGCCCAGGCGGCTCCGATGGGCCCGTACCGGGGGATCAGAATAATAGCAGCAATAATATTATAAATAGCTCCTATTTTGGAATACAACTGCACTTCAACCTTTTCGGTTGTTTGTGCCATCCAGGCAATCGGCCAGGAAAAGCAATTTAAGGTTTCAAAGATAGCGATCACAGCCAGAATATTGGTCGCCTGCAAGTAGCGCTCATCGATAAAAATCGTGATTTCTGTGCGCAAACCAATTAACACCACCAGAAAAGGTAAAGTCAGATAAAAAGCCAGCTTGGAAAGCAGATTGAACCTGCGCTGCAAAAACTCCTGGGTAGGATCTTCCGTAAACTGCCTGAATAGAATCGTCGAAATAATCAGATTCCCGACTTTCAAAGGCGTCAGAGCAACCAGCATATCGACGATTTTGGCTGCAAACGAATACACTCCCGCAGCAGCAGGATTCAAATATGAACTGATCAGATAATTGTCGATGCGGCGGCTCAGAATCATGCTGCCGATTTCATTGAAATAGCTGTAAGCGCCATACCGCCGAAACCGGCTCTTGAGTTCGCCCATCCCCTCCCTGCGCGGCGCCACGTTGTCCGGATATTTAATCTTCTTAACGGTCCAGATAAACAGCAGGGAACCAACCATTGCTGCTATCGAAAAAGCCCATAAAATCCCTACCAGACCAAAATCCAGAATCAACGCCAGGAGGTACAGCCCGGCACGCAGGATGGAAACAATGACGCGAATAATATTTCTGCGTCTCTGCAGGAGAAAAGTGTCCAGCACGGTTTGAGCGGTCTGGTTCAATATGGTAAAAACCAGCCCGACTGCAAACACCGGATAGAGATCGGCGAAATTTTCGGCGTTCAAAAAAGCGCCCAGATATTGCCGGCCAAAAAGGCAAATCAGAGCGCCGGTTAATCCCAGGACAAGCTGCGCGCCAAGCGCACGATAAACCCACTTTTTTAAATCACCGAAAAGGCCGCGCTCGTACAGCTCAGGGAGAAACCTGCCAATCAGCGATGGGATACCCAAACCGAAAATAACCGCGACCAGAGATATGGTGTCCTGGAAGATATTATAGACGCCAAAATCGATTATTGGCAGTTTCCTGATGACGTAAACGGTCACGAAGACCGTCACTAATTTCTCAAAGAACAGACCGATATAGTTATAAACTGTGCTGGCGAAACCTTTTCGTACATCCTCTCTGATCACGTCAAATCTCTCCGGCAGATGATGAAGCAGCGACAATCAAGCAATACTGCGGATTGGTATTCATCCTTCATTAAATCCGCTGATAGATCCATTCTGGGATATAGAATCTACGCTGATTCAGCACGACGCCCAAAAGCCGTTGGTTGACTCTTTGCAGTTGTTTCTTGGCCGTGTGTGAAACCTCCCATCGAGTCGATCCAGCCCGCAGTACCAGAAGCACCGCTTCTGCCTGTTTGGCTAAAGCAGTGGTTTCCGCGTAAAGGGTCGTTGGCGCGCTGTCGATAATAACAAACTGGAAGCGCTGCTTGCACTGTGCTAATACGCCCTTCATCTGCAGTGATCCTAACAGTTCAGCGGGATTCGCAGCCGGTTTCCCTGCCGTAATAACCCAGAGATTGCGGCGTGGAGCGCTCTTCAAGACCTGCTCCAACTCCAATTCACCGGTGAGTAGTTCCGTCAGGCCGCGTTTGCGGTCCAGCTCAAAGAGATTGTGCATGGCTGGCCAGCGCAGGTTTGCATCGATGATGAGGATACCCCCCGTGATGCTTTCACCCGTCTCGACCGCCAGCCCATCCAATCGCTCACGAGCTATTAACCGCCCCCAATTCGCCGCCAGCATGGAGCTTCCTTCACGCCGAATCGACGAAGTGACCAATACCGTTTTAAAAGGATCTTCCGCCCGTGCCGATTCGATATTTTCCTGCAGGATTTGCAGGTCATTCGCCAGCAATCGCGGTATTTCGCCTTCTAATGGGTGGATGACTTCTTCGGCCGATTGCTCGGTCTCGATGGGATTATCGGTATCCCCTTTCTTCTCCGCCCACTTAAAAATGTCTTTGTAAATGCTCACGGTTGTTTAGTGGCTTCTTATTGATGCTAAGGTTTCTAATTCAAGATAACGCTGTACGTCCTCCGCGCTGGAGAAACTGTGATCGAAGAAATCGATGGCAAATGCCAGTGATATCCCGGCAAAAATTCCAAAGAACAGCACCACAAATAGTTTGAACATGCGGTTCTTCTGTATCGGATCAATCGGCACCACTGCCGGACTGATGATCTTCACGCGCACGATCATTTCACTCTTCGATTTTGATAGTCGGGCTTCTTCACGCTGTTTCAACAGCAATGAATACAGCTCTTCTTTCTCCGAAATACCCCGAGAAAGTTTCTGTAATTCTAACTCTTTATCAGATAATTGACCGATCTGGTCGCGAATAGTGGCCGCGCTGCGGCGTAAGGTACTCTCCTCATTTTGCAGAGAAAGAATACTCGAGCCAAGCACAGATACAATCTGATCAATTTCGCCTTTCAGTCGGGAGGTCAGCGATTCTATCTCAGACGTTTTTGATTGAACTTCGACATAATCATCAGTATAACGCTCACGTAAACGATCCCGCTCATACTCCAGATTCTTAATCTGTGTTCTCAGATCCAGCAACGGCTTCATGTGGACGTTATCAGTGCCCATGTCGATCGCTGCAAGATTGTCATAACTGCCCGTTTCCAGCATGGAACGTAAGGTCGTGAGTTTGGCTTCTTTAGCGATACGATCCAATCGAACATTATCTGCGCGGTTCTCGTATTCAGCTAATTTCGTAAATAGTAAGTCGCCTTCCCGGTCAGGAGTATATAATGTCCCATCTTTCTGAAACTCTGCGCGTCTGTGCTGCAACTCGTTTAACTGTCCCGCCGTTTCCGCAATCTGTCGTTCCAGAAAAGCGAGGGATTGATCGTCCGAAAAAATTTTAAATCGGTAGGCGATGTAATTATCGACGAGCTTATTCACGACAGACGCACATAAACCAGGAGTCTGAGATTTGAACCTTACTTTAATGATATTAGGATCGGTGGATGGCGCAATCGTAATATAACTACCGAGCCGATACACCGCTTCCTGCATGGCCACCCCTTTTTCTTCAGCGTTTAAAAAGACGGTCGTATCATCAAATCCATACAAACCCAGATCCAGAATCACACTTTCCAGCACTGGCCGTGAAGACATGATCTCCGATTCTTGAGTGTAGGTATAACTGGCGCCGCCGCTTCTCCCGGTGCTGGAAATACGCAGCAGCAGCGCCTTCTCTAATTCGGGATCACGCTCTAACAGCAATTTTGCCTGAGCCTGGTATTCATCCGGCTCGCTGTAAAGCTTCATAGCGCCGGCAATCAGCGTCAACAACGCAATGCTGATGATGACCAGCTTTCTCTTGAATATGACGCTCAGAAAATGCCGTAGTGACGTCGCTCTGTCCGGTGTGTATGATCTATCCACAGTCGTCTCTCTTCTCTGTTACCTTCGCCACGACCCTTTACGAAAATATTTTCTTGAAATATTCGAATGTCTGCTCCATGCCATCCGTGAAAGAGATGGTTGGCTTGTATCCCAGCAGTTCTGTGATCTTGTCGATATTAGCCTGAGAATGAGGCACATCACCGGCGCGGGGTGGATCATATTTCTTGTCTACCGGATGTCCCACGAAGGATTCTATCGTGGCCACCATCTCATTCAAGCTGATTCTGTCCCCGCAGGCGATATTGAAAACCTCGCCGGCTCCGGCGTCACTTTCAGCCGCCAGGATATTCCCCTGCACAATATTGTCGATATACGTAAAGTCTCTGGAAACACTGCCGTCACCGTTTATCGTCAAAGTCTCACCACGTAAGGCCGCCCGAATAAACTTCGGTATCACCGCCGCGTACTGTGAATCTGGATCCTGATTTGGACCGAATACATTGAAATAGCGCAAAGCCACCGTTTGCACGCCATAGACTTTGTAATACACCTGGCAGTAAGTCTCCGCAGACAACTTTGCGGCTGCATAGGGCGAAAGCGGCTCCAGGCGCATAGACTCAACCTTGGGGAGTTCCGGGTTACTGCCATATATGGATGACGAGGAGGCAAAAACCAATCGCTTGACGCCTGTCGCCCGCGCACTCTCCAGAACATTCAGCGTTCCCCGAGCTGACGATACAAAGGATCCCACCGGATCCGCAATGGAACGCGGCACCGAAGGTAATGCCGCCTGGTGAAGCACATAATCAACGCCGGCAAAAGCCTCTTTCAGCCCCAGCTCGACGCCTATATCCAGTTCGTAAAGTTTAATATCATTCTCAAACGGCTTTAAGTTGATGTGCCTTCCGGTGGCAAAATTATCCACAACGCGAACTTCATGTCCTCGCTGTAGCAGCGCCGCCACCAAATTTGATCCGATAAAACCGGCCCCCCCGGTGACCAGATAACACGACATGGGAATCCTCAAAGGTTTATCTTGCAACTTTCTTAAGCTTCGACCAGAGCGACACCGCGCCGCAGCCAGCAAATAACATTAAACAGAACTCTACCGGCAATCGATAGCGAATCTGCGTAAAGAAGAAAGAATAGGCGAAGGCTTGCGATAACAACAGCAACAAAGGTAAACTTGCCATTCGCCAGGAAGATCCGCATAAAAATATGCCTGCTAACGCCAGAATGAAAACCGGTCCATAAGTCATAATACTGATCCAATCCATCAGCGGTGAAGTATAAGGATTATCCAGCACCATACGTTTATCACGCTTAAAAACCTCCTCCCGATAGGTCTGCTGTCGAGTCACCACCCGATCAGGAACAAAACTCCAGAAATGTAGAAATTCAATAGACATATTGGTAAGAAAAGGTCCCGGATTTTTAAATATCTTGGTGATTCGTTCTCCATCACCATACTCGACATACTCTGGAGATTCCGCATCGGATTTCACGACCGGCAGGTGTTTTTCCATGCGAGGATCTATTAGAACCAGTTTCCCGTACTGTTGATAACAGTAGATCGTCCAAGGCGCCAAACTGACCAGTACAACAACGGTTATTAATAGAGCGTATGGGATGCTCTTCTTCAGAGGTGTGCCAGATAAAAAAACCAGCCAGAGGATTAAAAACGGCGTAAAAGCCAAACTCGCCGGAACTGCCAACCCGGCAAGACTCAAGAAAATGCCGGCGGCGATATAAAATGGCGCTGGGTTCTGCCTCTGTGCCAGCACGACGGCATAAATCACGCACATCAGTAGAAAAGCCGTCAACAGGGTTGGATAAAGCAAACCCGAAATGAACACATAGTAAGGATAAAACACTGCGATCAAACCTGCCACTAACGCGGCCTGACGGCTAAATATCTGATCCGCTATTTTGTAAATTACGACAGTACAGAGCGCGCCTAATATCGCCTGAGCCAGACGCAGCGCCAGCATGTGATGTCCTGAAATGGCATAGACTACGGCGATGAAAAATGGATACAGCGGTGGACGAGCGTATTCCAAATCAAATCCAGCCCCGGATAATAACGCCAGCGCGGCGCTCTCGTAAGCCTCAAAATCGCTGAAGTAGAAGCCGTCCTTCAATAATGCGACATGAACGATCCTTGCCACTAAAGCCAGCCAGAATAATAGGCCCGTTGTACTGCGCAGGGATACCGCGCGCCAGAGATCTTTTAATATAGTTCTTGATGACATAGCGTATCATGTGGCATGTTAAACTGGTTTATAGGACTTTCTTAATTAATTTACGGTCGATCTTCTGCTGCCCGCCAATCGCCGCTTTAATCATAGCACGATCGCAAATTGAATTGATCAACCGCGGAATGCCTTCGCTGAAATTATTGATTTCATCCAAAGCGCCATCTTCAAAAAGACGCTTCCCCTGATACCCCGATACTTTAAGACGATGCTCGATGTAGGTTTCCGATTCCTCGCGGTTAAGGGCTTTCAAGTGGAAATGCAGAGAAACGCGTTGCTTGAACTGACGCAATTCCGTTGAATTCATAAGCTGCAGCAACTCTGGCTGCCCAACAAGAACAATCTGAATCAGTTTACGCTTGGCCGTCTCGATGTTAGACAGCAAGCGGATTTCTTCCAATTGCCAACTGCGTAAATTCTGAGCTTCATCGATGATTAATACCGCATTTCCGCTCTTCTGATCCAGTCGAATCAGAAAATCCTGCAACGCTAATAACAGCTCACTTTTGGATTTCCCGGATGCGTCAAGACCATAATCTCGAAAAACAAATCTGAGCATGTCTTTGAGACTCATATTGGAATGCACCAGATGCGCAATACGATGTGAATCATCCAGCCGTTCAAAAAGCGCATTGATGAGCGTCGTTTTCCCGACTCCGATTTCGCCTGTCAGAACGACAAACCCCTTACGCATACGAATGCCATAAATCAGGTAGGCCAGTGCATCCTGGTAAGCTTCGCCGAAATAGAGAAACTTGGGATCGGGTGTAACATTGAACGGCTGCTCTTTTAAGCCGAAATAGCTGAGATACATCTTGAGGTCTTTTCCTTATATCAGCAAGTGATGAACAACTCCAATTATTGAATGCCGCTTGTATCGTCAAGCAGTCTCTGATAGTAGAACCAGCGTACGGACAAATCGACGGGAGCCAGGATAACCGGCAGATACGTATCGAGAAAATCGGATAGCTTGGCAACGAATGTCCTGGGGACATAGATGATGTCATAAGGCATCGCCAATGGATCCCCGCGGAAAATGTCCCCCTTGGTCAATTCTTTTAAATCCCAGCGGGCAGCTACCAACTCTCCATGATCCTGTCGAATGATTAGAACGCTTCCCATTTTCGCTTCACGGGAAGGACCACCCGCCAACGCGACCGCCTGTAACGTAGTCAACTGACCGCGGTAAGGCACTGGACCGGGCCGATTGACTTCTCCCAGAACGTAGACCTCAGGCGATCCAAATTCACGCACGAACACTGTTATTTCAGGATCTTTTATAATCTGAGCATAATTGGCAGTGATGATGCTGTCCACTTCCAACGGCGTTCTTCCCACCACCAGGAGATCTCCTAATCTCTGCAGCGAAATCCGGCCATCAGGACGGACTCGCACTTCCTCGTTGAACTGCAGATTGTTGAAGAACTTAATCTCGATTAAATCGTTAAAATCGATGCGGTAATCAGGGAGATCCTGTTCAGACGGAACCGACAACTCAGGCAGGGGAATGCGTGCCTCTTCAACCAGCGCAGGTTTACGGCTGCTGCCGCAGGAGATAAATACCAAACTCAACAGCGCCAGGAAAATCCGGCTGGATTTTTTTACAAAGTGCTTGGATTGCAAAGGCTTATCCTGTAAATTATGGAACATATTGCCCTGTAGCAATTATTACCCACTAAGTCCCAAGAATATAGGGAACAAATACCAGAAATGCAAGATTTTTTAGAATCTATGCCGCCCTTACCATCGGTCTATCAAGCTGAAGCGTCGCTCCGTGCCTACTGTGAAAAAGTGCAGCATAAAGGCTGGGATCCCTGGGACGCTTTAGCCTCCCCAATCTTCAGGATTTTCCCCCTGAACCAACGCCTTCCCCGCTGGATCGGCGGCCACTTGATTAAAATAGCACCGTTCAATATCCGTCCTTTTATCGGAGTGCCAAAGGATTGTTTTGCTAAGGGATTAGCGCTGTATATCTCGGGGTATTGCCTGAGGGAGAAGAGGAAGCATGATCCCCATAACCTGCAGATGATCGACCGGCTTTTCCAGCGCTTGAAAGAAAAGCTGATCACAGGCTATTCCGGCGCTTGCTGGGGGACCAACGTTGCCTATCAAACCCGGGCGTTTTTCGTTCCCAGCAATACTCCATCTGCAGTACATACCGCATTCGCTGTCGATGCTCTTTTAGATCTACACGAAATACAGCCTGACGACAGCTATCTGAAACTGGCCGATGGCGCCTGTCAATTTGTCCTGCAAGACCTGACGATTACCCAGTTAACAGAGGGCATTCGTTTCAGCTACACACCACAGGACAATTCCAAAGTTATCAATGTTACTGCATTAGTAGCCCGGATGTTGGCCAGAACTGGCGCTTTGACTGGAAATACTCTATACCTTAAACGCTCGCAGGAAGCCGCCAGATACGTTATTTCGCGGCAGTCTGAAGATGGTTCCTGGCCTTACGGTGAAGATCCGATGCACCAATGGATCGATAATTACCACACCGGATTTGTTCTGGATGCGCTGGAAGATTACTCCACGCTGACAGGTGATGAGGAAGTTGTGGAAACCATTGAGAAGGGCGCTGAGTTCTACCGCCAGAATCTTTTTCTGGAAGACGGAACCCCCAAATTCTTGCCGACGTCAACCTACCCCATTGACGGCCACTGCATCGCTCAGGGGATTCTGACCTTCACCCGGCTCAGACACCGCCAACCGGATTATATCGAGTTCGCTCAAAAAATCGCCCGCTGGGGTGCCGCTTATTTTCAACACCAAAGCGGTTATTTCTATTTCCAGAGAAGAAGCATCTGGTTGAACAAAATTCCTCACATCAGGTGGGTGCAAGCCTGGATGTTTCTGGCGTTGAATCGTCTCATCGATGCTCTAAAATCAGATAGCCGCTGATTCAGTCTTGATGCTCCAACTTCTGCATGATCTCTTCTTCGACATCAATCATAGCTGAAGATACACCGGCATAAGAGGTCGTGCTGATTTTCATCTCGTTTGCCATCTCTTCAAGGCTCTTTAAAACCGCCTCTATCTTGAGCGATTCCTTCAGACACGCCTTCTTCATCTTATCTACCATCGCCACATTATCTGATTTCGTCGCCTGGGCGCGCCCACTGATAACCGCCAGTGAATTGTTGATGTGGTGAGCCAGAGTGACCAACAACTGCCCCATCGTCTGCACTCGAGCCAAATGCGTTTCCTTGTCACGCAACTCCTTCTCGATGTGTCTCATCCGTAACAGAGATTTTATCCTCACCATCAACTCTTCGAACTCAAACGGCTTGGATACATAATCGTCCGCCCCCAAGTCCAATCCTTTGACGATATGATCCAGGCTGCCGTATGCAGTCAGCATTAAAATCGGTATGTAACGTAAATCTTCCGAACCCTTTAATCGCCGGCATACTTCATAGCCATCCATCCCCGGCATCTTTAGATCCAGGATAATCAGATCCGGTCTGGCATCCTCCACTCCCCGTAAAGCGCTCTCCCCGTCCCCGAAAACCGCCAAATGATACCCGGATCGTTCCAACCGAAGCTGTAACGATTCCTGGATCAGCGGATCATCATCCACCACAATAATCAAAGCATCATTGAAGCTGAAATCCTTCTGCATCTTTTTCTCCGGGAAAGCCGCAAAATCATTTTAGAAACTTTGCCCTAATGTCAGGTAAAACTCGACGTGATCCGAATCGAGCGGAGTCGCTATATCAATCGAACCTACCACATCAGGCGGCAGCGCCAACCGCAATCCAGCGCCGATATTCTGCCGAACACCCCACCATCCTTCACCACTGCGCCAAGCGTCCCCCATATCCGTAAACAGGACAAAACCCGCGGAATAAGTATCATCTGCAAAATCAGGATACAGGCTCTTAAAAATCCGGAACGGTGAAGGAATATCATTCAGTAACATCTGCCGCAGCTCTGCGCGCATCACATAATAACGGCTTCCGCTGTACCGGTCAACCGGCACACCCCGTAAACTCGCACTGCCGCCAATGTGAAATTCGCAAAAGTAGGGCACGTCATCCTGTGTCGCGCCGCCCTTCGCATTAAAAGCGACCAGAGTATTATACGATCCAATTGCGTGATATACACGAAAATCGAGAGTAGATTGTACCATTGGACGGATCTCATCCCAAGCCCGGTAAATACCGCCGTCTGTCTGGGCTAATAAGTAATATCCTGCTGTGCTGTTATAGCGATTGTTGCGCCGTTCAAATCCTGATCGCAGCCCGACTTTGGTCAAATAGCCCTGGGTATAGACAACGTCATATTCGGTATTGTTCAGAAGGTCTGGATCATCCTGAAAATCATCCTTGATATAAATAGCACGATAGCCGGTTTGTACTCCCCAGAAAAAGCCGTCCCCTTGCGGAAAATCGAGGCTTACCAGCGCTTCAGTCCAATACCGGATATCAACCCCTAATGCCTCATGATAAGACTTGAAATAGGGTGAATATAGCTTCTGTTCCGCTATCTGATAACGCCCCTCGAACGTCCATTCAACCGTCTCCCTCGGAATGAACACTCGTCCGCCAACCTGCCCTTCTTCCTCCCCATAATACTCCAGCCGAACCTCAAAACGATCCCGCTGATCATTTTCAGAGATGAACACCAGAGCGCCCACGATTCCAAATTCATTCGAATAGGATACTCCGGGTAGCAGGAACCACCGGCAGTGTGCTGTTGGAATCGAGAGAAGACTGATTGTAATGAAGAGTAAAATGTGATAGAACTGGTGCAGCATGCAGAGGATCTCTTAAGACTTTTATCCTATTCTCGGATTAACTGTTGATAATCTTCCGGTGTATCAACGTCTATTAATATGCCAGAGTCATTCACATTTAATGACAGCACTTGTTCGCTGTTGCTGCGTAGAAGGTCGCGCATACTGGAATCATAAAGGGCTTTCAGCACCTTATCCAGCCATAACCGTCCCAGCAAAACAGGGTGACCTTGCCTGCCCTCGAAGCGTGGTCTGACCGCCAACTTACGGTCGCCGTCCCAGGCGCTGTACATCTCTTCTAAAGTGGCAGACTGAAAAGCCGGATGGTCAACTGGGCAGAAAAAAGCAGCGCCACAGGAAGGCGGCGCTAAACTCGCTCCCAGAATCAGGCTGGAAAACTGTCCGTTTTCGGGACTCTCATTATACCGGTATAGCAGTTTCCTCGCTGCCAGCTCCTCTGAATTCAGGGCAAATCCAACGGGCACTACAACGATAACAGGATCGCAACCCGCCTGCCTGAATTTGTCGGTGATGGTATCTAAGAAAGTTTTGCCCTGGTACTCCAGGAAGGCTTTAGGTTGGCCCATGCGGGAAGATTCGCCGGCAGCCAGAATGATCGCGGCGATGTCTTTCAAGGATGCCTCGTCTATCAGAAGATGCTGATCTTGGTTTTAATTCCCTTTTTCTGAATCTGAACTATAAGCGAATCAAGATCGCTGACGGTCTTCGCCAGTTTATCGGCAAACTCCTGGTCGTTAATCATCATGCCCAAAGCTCCATCACCCGCTTCAATTTTAGCCGTCAAGTGATCGAGACGCTCTGCGGAACTTCTCAGGCTCGTCGCCAGACCCCCTACGTCAGAGATCGTATTCGTCATTTGAGTGGAATTTTCTTCCATCAGCTCGGATAGCACCGCACTGGATGCCACCAGATTGTCCATTATGACCGATAGTTTCTGCCGGTTTTCCCGCGTGATGTTAAGAGCTTGTTCCGACGTGGCGTCTAAATTCTTCGCGCTGGCAATCAGAGCTTCTCGGATTGTCGTATCGGCAATAGTGCGGTTGAGTTCGTTGATGGTCTCCTCCAGAGCGCCCAACATCTCACGCAGATCCTCAATAAAATATCCGGCAGATCGCATCACAACTGTCATGTCACCCGTCGGCATACCTTTGAAGATATGTCCCTCTGACGGTTTCTCGCCCGACGATCCTGGAAAGACATTGATCACTTTCCCACTCATTAATTCCGGAGTGGTAATCTGGAAAACCGCATCCGTATAGAGTACCACGGCCTCATCCAGGCTGATAGTCACAATCGCGCCATCCTGCCGTAACTCCACTTGATCAACCTTCCCCTGTTTAATACCGTTGATTAAGACGGTCGATCCGGTATCAACGCCTAAAATATCCTCAAAATGAACAGCAACACGCTGATCTCCACCCGATAAATCAACGCGCTTTCCCCAGAGAATACCTAAGACGAGAATAATGGCGGCAACTAAAACTGTCACACCGATTTTAAATTCAGAATGTTTATCTTTCGTCATAATTTATGCCGCTCCCCTTCGATCGATCTATTTAAATGCAATCTTCAGAAATTAAGTCACTTTTTCCCTGAAAAGCAAGGAGAAACCGGAGTTTCATTCAGAGAAACGCGGTTTATTCATAGTCCTTATCCAGGTAATTCGTGGCTATCTTTTTGTTCGCCATACTATGCATCAACCGGCTGTTAAAAACCCGGGCTGGATGATAACCGTATACTTTTAAGTGTAGATTCAGAGCGATAACTTCCGCAATGACAGTGATGTTTTTCCCCGGATAAACCGGCAGTTTCAAATAAGGAATCTTAACGCTCAGGAAATCCCTTTCCTGTTCATCCAATCCAGTGCGATCATAATCTTCGTCCGGATTCCACTCTATCAGCTCTACCAGCACTTCCACGCGCTTCTGCAATCGAATCGCACGCACGCCGAAAATCTGCCGCACGTCAATAATACCAACGCCGCGAATCTCCATGAAATGCTTCAGCATTTCCGGACCGGATCCAATCAGGATGCCTTCTGCTTTTTTGGTCAGTATCACGACGTCGTCAGCCACCAGACGGTGGCCGCGCTCTACCAGATCTAACGCAATTTCCGACTTGCCGATCCCCGATCTTCCTGTAAATAATACACCCGTGCCATAAACGTCCACCAGCGTTCCATGCAGTGTCTCCTTGGGAGCAAATTTATCATCCAGGTAATCACTCAATAAATGAATCAGAACCGTCGTGGAACAGGCACTTTTAAAAATGGCCAGCTTCTTCTCATTGGCCATTTCAATCATCTCAGGAAAAACGTCGTTCGAATCGGTGACTATCATACAGGGAATGTCAAATTCAAAGACCTTCTGGAATTTTTCCAGACGAGTTTTTTCATCCAGACTGCGTAAATAAGTCATCTCCGTATTCCCCAAGATCTGGATTCGATCAAAGGTGAACAGTTCGAGGAATCCCGCCAGAGCTAATCCCGGCCGATGCAGGTTCTTCTGAGTGATCTTACGGCGTAAGCCCTCACGCGTGGTGACTATTTCGAGATTTAAGCGATGCTCGTTATCTTTATAAAAGAGACCCACCTCCAGGGTTTCCATGCTTATCCTCCATAAACAAGGTTAAAGGGCGGACTGTCAACCTGCAACTGCCCGCCCTGAATAGTGAACTTTAGTATTTACTAATGTTTATAGAGTTTACCTTTGTATCTCCTTAACTGACTCTCCAATTTGTCGACTGTCTTGGGGATGCTCTTATAGAAATCGGTACTGACGTCACTTGCTTTGAGCCTGGTACCATTGACATTCAGGATAATTTCGGAGGATTTCGTGCCTTTTTGCCAATCCAGAACAATCTCACTCTCGATGATGTTGTCAAACAGTTTCAGTAATCTTTGCACTTCATTGGTCGCGAAGGTTTGCAGCTTATCGCTGGCTTTGAAATGTCTTGCAGAAACGTTAACACGCATGATTACTCCTTTCTCAAGGGTTGCTTCCTGAATATCACTGACTTGATCTTGGATGAGTCTTACGGTAAACCTCCTTAAGTTGAGTTCGACAGACATGAGTATATTTTTGTGTGGTTGAAACCGAACTGTGCCCCAGCATCTCCTGAATCGCCCGCAAATCTGCTCCGTTTTCCAACAGATGAGTTGCGAAACTGTGACGCAGAAGATGTGGATTCTGACCCGGGGAGTCTGGCAGCATGTTGAGAAATTCGGCGACGTCTCGCTGTAATTGTCGTACCGAAAGGCGAGTGCCGTTGGATCCGATCAGCAGGTGGTCGGTTTTAACCGGCTTCCGGCGCTGGGAAGCAATACTTCCACGCACTGCCAGGTAGCTCTGATACGCTGCCTGCGCCTTTCGTCCCAGCGGAATAATGCGCTCCTTCCGGCCTTTTCCCAAAACTCGTATCACTTCGTTTTTCAAATCAGCGTCATCCAGCTTTAGCCCGGCAAGCTCGCTGATGCGCAAACCACAGCCATAGAGCAGCTCCAGACTAAGCCACTTCCTTATATTTAACTCACCGTCCGTTGAAATAGATTCCAGAATCTTGGATAAGGAGTCTTTATTTATAACTTTCGGGAGTGTTTTTTCTTTCTTTGGAAGATGAATTTGGGGAGAAATCTCAACATCGGCTAGATGACTGAGAGTAAGGAATTTTGTAAAGCTTCGCAGGGAGGTAAGTTTCCGCTCTATCGAACTCCGTGCCAATCCTGATTTCAGCAGATGAGCGCCGAAATCCCGAATGGAACTGGGGCTGATAACACCATCTCGTCCTGTCTTCTCTAAAAATACGAAGAACTGATCTAAATCCCCTTGGTATGCTGATATGGTGTTGGGTGAAGCGGCAACTTCATTTTGTAAATACTTGATGAATTGTCTGATACGATCAGGCATCTTCTCCACTCGCCACGGTGGTGACTTCTGCATCGGTTTTAACCGCTGCGGTATGTTTGCATTTGGGACAAATCAACTGGCCTTCATCCTGAGGTGACCGGGGAGAGACCATGTAAGGGTAGCCGCATTGATCACATTCAACGGGAACAGGTTGCTGCGCACTGCGATAGGTGCACTTGGGATAGGCGCTGCATCCCCAGAAACGCCCCTTCTTCGATGAACGTTCTACCAGCTCACCGGCACAGTCAGGTTTAGGGCAGGAAACCCCTGTTTTAATAGGTTCAACGTGCTTACACTTGGGATAGTTTGAACATCCCAAAAATCGACCGAATTTTCCCTGCTTGATAACCAGCTTGCCACCGTCGCAATCAGGGCACATCAGACCTGTCTCCTGCGGAGCTTCTAACGGCTGGCTGTTCTTACATTCAGGAAAACCACTGCACGCCAGAAAACGCCCGCGTCTCCCCCATTTCAAAACCATAGGGCGGCCGCATTTTTCGCAGTTTTTATCAGTGACTTCCTGTACCTTTTTCTTGATGTCACTGCGCTTTGATTCGGCAACTTCCAGAGAATTTTCAAAAGGGCCGTAAAACTCTTTGATCACCGTGATCCAGGATGTGCCGTCTTCAACGTTGTCTAACTGCTCTTCCATGCGAGCGGTGAACCCTACGTCAAAAATATCGGGAAACAACTCAACCAGAATCTTAGCTACTGTCTCCCCCAGATCGGTGGGTAACAGCTTGCGGCGGTCGCGTTTTATATACGTCCGGTCGAAAAGAACGCCGATGATGGTCGCATAAGTGCTGGGGCGGCCAATCCCTAACTCGTCTAAAGCTTTTACCAGAGAGGCTTCCGTATACCGAGCAGGTGGTTGCGTGAAGTGCTGCTTGGTTTCAACATTTTCAAGCGCTAATGGAAATCCCGGGCCAAAACCAACTGGCAAGGGCGGCAATTTAGCATTATTATCACTATCCAGTGGATAGACCTTTTGAAAACCGTCGAAGAGGCGCACGTGGCCGCGTGCTCTGAACAGAGTCTGGTCGCCCTCGACTTCGATAGTGGTTACCTCAGAAACAGAATCCTCCATCTGCGAGGCCACGAATCTGCTCCAGATCAGATCATATAATTTCCACTGTGACTCTTCCAGCACATCTTTCAAGCTTGCCGGCGTCCGCCTGACGTCTGTAGGTCGAATCGCCTCGTGAGCGTCCTGGGTGCGTCCCTTTTTTCGATAATAACGCGCTTTTTCGGGTAGATATTTCCCCCCGATATCGGACTTGATGTAGTTTCGCGCGACGTTCAATGCCTCGCTCGCAGTACGTACCGAATCAGTACGCATATAAGTGATCAAACCCGTCACTTCCCCGTCTGGAAGCTCGATGCCTTCATACAGTTTCTGTGCCAGCGCCATCGTTCGTTTACCGGACAACCGCAGTTTCCGCGCCGTGTCTTGCTGTAAAGTACTGGTGGTATAAGGGGCGTAAGGCTTGGTTCGCTGCTCGCTTTTATCGACACTCGCGACTTTATGGTGAGAATGGCGGACATGTTTGGCAGCTTCTCGTGCCGCAGCTTCATCCCCCAAATGGATCTTCTTGTCTTTATACTTGACCAGTTCAGCTTCAAAAGGCGTTAGTTTTTCACCGGAAAAAAGACCGTGAATAGACCAGTATTCCTCTGGAATGAAGGCCCGGACTTCAGTCTCGCGGTCACAGATCATCCTCAAAGCAACCGACTGCACACGTCCCGCTGATAATCCCTTCGCTACCGTTTTCCAGATAAATGGACTGACCTTATACCCCACCAGGCGGTCAACAACGCGACGCGCCACTTGCGCATCCACCTTGTTATGATCGATCTTCCCCGGTTTCGCAATCGCCTGCTGAACAGAATTGCGCGTGATCTCGAAAAAAAGCGCGCGATGTGGTTCAGGATGATAATCGAATATCAATTCCGCCACATGCGCGCCGATGGCTTCACCTTCGCGGTCAGGGTCAGTTGCGATGTAAACGGCTTTAGCTTTGCTGGCCAGTTTCTGGATAGAATCGACAAACTTCTTCTTACCCGCAATCAGCTCATAAGAAGGCAGAAAATCATGCTCTACGTCGATTCCTAAAGTTTTGGGAGGTAAGTCTTTGATGTGGCCGGCTGAGGCAGCAACTTCGAAATCACTGCCCAGGAATTTTTTGATTGTTTTTGCCTTGGATGGTGATTCTACAATAACTAGATTCATGCTGTCAGTTTTCTAGAAAAGGTTAATTTAATGATAGGTTTCATCATCGCGATGAATACCGTAGGCTCGCAGTGTCCCAGCCCAGAATCCATTATCCTCAAACAGGATCGTCTGCAGGATCATACGAACGTCTTCAACCGATGCCGACTGCAAACCCAGAGCAGTCGCTCGGTCGATCACCTCTTCTAATTCAAGCGAGGTGATTAAATTCAGATGTTGAAGCTGGATCAGGAAACCAAAAGCGGCAGGTGATACGTAGCGATGTTCCAAAGTGTGAAGCACCCGGTGCGCTGACTCTTCCGGAGGGGTGATATCAAATTTATGATAAAGCGGGGTGCTTTCCTTCTGAAATCTATTATATAGCCAGTAAAAAGCCGTATTTATCTCTTGTTCTGTATACCCTCTTTCGATCAAATCATCACTCAATTGATCCATCTCATCCAACGAGCTGCTGCTGCCTCCAAGCTCATCCATCAGCAGTATCAAAATCTCCATTATCCTCTGATACATGGGGGCCTCACCCAATTTATTCCGTGCTATTTTCCCCCGGCGAATGCTTATCCCTCTTTCAATATAACAAAGAATTCGGTCGAAGGAAATACTTTTTTGCCTATCTTGCACCGTCACTTTTAACGTCCGTGACAATGCTTGTATTTTTTTCCGCTTCCGCAGGGACAGGGTTCATTTATGCCGACTTCCTCGCCCTTGCGAACCGGTTGCTGCTTTCCCGGAGCCTCCCCCATCGGTTTGGCTGTTTTTTGCTCTGACGACGCCTGAGCTAAATCCTGTTGCGGCGCCTGGGCATACGCATAAGCCATTCCCGCGGCCTGTCGATGCACCGCAGCCATCTGTTCAGGCGGCGTATCCTGCTTTGGCTTAATGGATGATAGAATTTTGCTTTGGTAGATATTCCGTAGAGCCTTCTCGTTGATCCGTTCCAGCATCTCCTCGAAAAGACCATACCCTTCGCGTTTAAACTCGATCAATGGATCCTTCTGGCCATAAGCCCGTAATCCGACCCCCTCTTTTAAACGATCCATCTCATAAAGATGATCCTTCCACTCCTCATCGATGAATGCCAGGATCGTCCCCTGCAGGAAGTTCGGCAATAGATCCGCGTCGATCTCTTCTTTGCGTCTGGCGAAACTGGCTTTACCGCCCTCCAGCAGTTTTTCTTTCATCTCTTCTAAACTGGTCGAAGGCATAGTCGCCGGATCGAGATCTAAGTAAATTCGCAGGACGCGCACAACCGAACCCTGCATCTCTTCCAGATTGGCAATATCGAAATCCGCCTGCTCGCCGCCCATGCGGTCCAGCAGCGAATCGATCCACTCTTCCATCATCTCATAGACCAGGTCCTCTATATCCTCCATGAAGAGCACCCGGCGGCGGCGGTCGTAAATCACTTCACGCTGACGATTCATCACGTCGTCGTAGTCCAGCAGTCGCTTACGAATGGCGAAGTTCTGCGCCTCCACCCTCTTCTGCGCCCGCTCGATAGACTTCGTGATCATCGGATGAGTAATCACTTCGCCCTCTTTAACGCCCATCCGGTCCATCACGCTGGCGATCCGATCCGATCCGAACAGTCTCATCAGATCATCTTCCAGCGACAGGAAAAACAGACTGGCTCCCGGATCGCCCTGACGGCCGGAACGGCCTCGGAGCTGCCGGTCAATGCGCCGTGACTCGTGCCGTTCAGTGCCCATAATCTGCAGCCCGCCAACTTCCTTGACGCCGGGTCCCAGCTTGATATCCGTGCCGCGGCCTGCCATATTCGTCGCAATGGTCACAGATCCCGGCTGTCCGGCAAGAGAGACAATCTCCGCTTCTCGCTGATGGTGCTTGGCATTGAGCACCTCATGCGTCACCTTGCGCCGCTGTAAAAGACGGCTTATGGTCTCCGACACCTCAACGTTGGTAGTGCCCACTAGAACCGGTTTCTTCTCCGCCTGGAACGTCTCAATCTGATCCAGAATCGCGTTGTATTTCTCTTTACGGGTTTTGTAAATCACGTCATCCCGATCGTTGCGGTCTATAGGTCTATTCGTCGGGATAACAACCACATCCAGCTTGTAAATATCGAAGAATTCCTGCTCTTCAGTCTCAGCGGTGCCGGTCATACCGGCCAGTTTCTCATATAGACGGAAATAATTCTGCAAGGTAATCGTCGCCACCGTCTGCGTTTCCCGTTCGATCTGCACACCCTCTTTCGCCTCTATCGCCTGGTGCAGACCATCCGAATAGCGCCGACCGTACTGCAGTCTGCCGGTAAACTCATCGACAATAATGACGCGCTTGCCCTCTTCCACAACATATTCGACGTCGGGTTCATACATCATGTAGGCGCGCAGTAACTGCGAAATGTTTGGTTCTGCTCGCTGCGAGAGATATAGACGTCCTCCACCTTGAGGCGCATCTCCAGCTTGACTTCATCGTCGACGTCCATTCCTTCGATGCGGGACATCTCTTCAGCCATGTCGGGAAGAATGAACATCTCCGCATCGCCGCGCGTCGATCTGGCCAGCTCTTCGCGGCCTATTTCCGTCAGGTTGATGGTATGCTGCTGCTCATCGATGACGAAGTAGAGCTGTTCATCCAATTCTGTCGTCTTTTTGTCGCGCAGGTAATCATTTTCCACGCGCATACGCAGCTTCTGCGTCCCCGTTTCCTGCGCCAGCTTCAAGAGACGCTTATTGCGCGGCGCCCCCTTGTGTGCCAACAGAATCTTGATACCGGCCTCGTACTCATCATCAGCAGTTTCGGTCGCCAGCAGTTTTTCTGCTTCAGCGACCAGCTTAGTAACCATCTCACTCTGACGGCGCACTAATTTGCTGACATGACCGTTCAATTCGCCGAATTTGTGGGTGCTGCGTGCTACCGGTCCCGAAATGATCAGCGGCGTGCGAGCCTCATCGATTAAGACTGAATCGACCTCGTCGACGATGGCGAAATGATGGCTGCGCTGCACCACGCCGTCGATCGATATCGCCATGTTATCGCGCAGATAATCGAAACCGAATTCGTTATTCGTGCCATAGGTGATGTCGCAGCGGTACACCTTGTAACGCTCATCATAGGGCATGTTCGACTGAATGCACCCCACCGTCAGCCCCAGGAATTTGAAAACCTTCCCCATCCATTCCGAGTCGCGCAGGGCCAGGTAATCGTTGACCGTAATCAGGTGCGCGCCTTTGCCCTCCAGGGCGTTCAGGTAGAGCGGCATGGTCGCCACTAACGTCTTGCCCTCGCCGGTCGCCATCTCAGCGATGCGCCCCTGGTGCAGCACAATCCCGCCGATCAACTGCACGTCGTAAGGCACCATATCCCAGGTGAACTTGGTGCCGGCCGCTTCCCAGGTCTCCCCTAACAGCCGCTTGCACGCCGACTTGACCGCCGCAAACGCTTCCGGCAGCAGCTCATCGACGGTCTCGCCCTCAGCGATGCGGCCGCGGAATTCCTCGGTCTTGGCTTGCAGTTCTTCATCCGACAGCGCTTCATACTCCTCGAAGACCTGATTGATCTCAGCGACCATCGGAAGGAACTTAACCACTTGCCGGTCCGACTTCGAACCAAACATTTTATTTAGAAAGGATAGCATGTTAGAATTGGTTGTTTACTTGATTATAATCAACTTCTTATTAACTAATACTACATAGATGATTTCATCTCATTCTGCCCATCGCTATATTCAGAAGTGGCCATGCTGACTCTATCTAAG
>JAHJDJ010000079.1 GCA_018812585.1 bacterium | reverse complement strand
TTCTGCTACTTTTCGCCCCTGGATGTCAAAGACATTCAACAACACGGAACTCGTAACTCGCAACTCGTAACTGAGAACAGTTGTTGGATTAAATGGATTGGGATAGGCTGAAATCAGTTCATAGTTTTCTGCTTTCAGTGTCAGTTCTTGGGTTTCATCCAGAGGTTCGCCGATGTTGAACCATTCTCCAATTTCAGGGCCGAATCCGCTGGACAGCTTTTCAAACTGGAAGAAATTATCATCCCAGACGACGTCGGGATACTGCCCGATATAGGCGTAGTATACGTAATTGCCAGATGGCGCTGTAGCAGGTACAAACTGCGTCCGATCACGGCTGATCGACCAGCCGCCGGGTAACATCAGATTGACAGGTCCTAACAATACATATTAATACCCTGTCGGAGTGAGGGTGCTGATCCAGGCGTCCAACACCACCGGAGTATCTTCCAGGTTGAAGATTTCGATATTAAAATCAAAGCTGCCTCCAGTAGCCGGAATCTGAATCGGCATACCGTAGGGAGTCAGTGCAACTTCGACCTGCGGCGCTCCCTGTTCGATGCGGATAGCATAGGCGTCACCGCCGTTGCCGAAAGTCCGGTTATGCACGTGCTTCCCTCCGGCGAAAACCATACTGCCGTCAGGCGTCATGGCCACTGAGTTAATCGATCCGGGGTGGTTCAGAGTGTAGAATGGTATGGGGATGTTGCGGTCGTAGATGCGCAGATCGGGAGTGGAGTTGTCCTCTTCACCCCAGGAACCGATAGCGACCACCTGACCGTTATCTGAGATGGCAATTTCACCCACCAGATCGCCGAAGGAATCGCTGACCCAGAGAGGCGTACCGCCGCCGTTGATGTCGAAAACCGCCGCGGTGCCGTCATAAGTGCCGCCGGTTTCAAAGATCAGTGACCCCGCCGCTATCGTGCTGCCATCGGTGGAAATTTCGACTTCGTTACACCAGCGGGAATATCCGCCTGTAAAGGTGTAGGACCAGAGCAGATCATAAACTTGCGTATTCCCGTTCCAAGTATAAACGTAGCAAATCCCTCCCGCATTCAAACCAATGGCGATCACGCTGCCATCTTCAGACATGGGAATGGGTGATTCTGTGTTGTTGACAGCGGTTTCCCAAATGGCGCTGCCATCAGCGGCATTCAAGATCCAGGCGTAGAATTTCTCGTTGGCTGAAATGTGCGTGCCGTCCGCGCTGAAGCGCAGCCCGTAAAAGGGAAATCCAGTCGTAATGGTCATGCTGGTTTCCCAGATCGGCGTCGCAGAGGCGGGGCTGAAGGCGATAACCCGTCCAACAGATCCGGCTGCACAAGCCACCGCAACTGTGGAAGCATCGCGGGAGATGGCGACCTGATAGACCCAGTTATTGGCACCGCAGTCAAAAGTCCAGAGCAGTACTCCGGGAACGCCGTTAAACAAACTGACGTACTGGCCGTAACCGAAAACATAGTATTCGGCGTTTTCTGAAATGGCGACCTTAGTACCGACGTCGCCGACGCTGTACTCCCAAAGCGGCGTCGCTGAGGGCGCAGAATAGCATTCCGCGCGCTGGTTGTTCAGGCTGATGCCCAGAGCCATGTAGTAGCCATCCAGCGAAACGTCGCAATCGTTGCACATCCCGTAAGTATCGCCGGTTTGCCAGAGCAGAATGCCGACATATTCATCCGTTTCATCGATTCCGAAAGTTGACGGAACCGGTTTTTCGGATGATGCCGAGAAGTAAGCTGGATCTGCAGTTGTTTCCGAGCAGACTTGTTGAACACCGTCAATCGACTGAACCTGCGCTGAGGTCAGATCTTCAGCAGAAAGCGGTAGTGGATTCAGCAGAAAAACTGCCAGAGAAAGAATGATAGCAATTCGGATCATGAGTAGCTCCATGGAAAAATTTATCGTCATTATAGGGCAGGCACAGAGGCCTGCCCCTACAATTCACAGTTACTTCATCAGCACAATCTTGCCTGTAACCGTAGTCGGGATCGTCCCTGACCCCGAAGTTTGGAGGCGGTAAAGATAGATCCCAGAAGCTAATCCTGATGCCTCAAACGTCACCTCATGCCTCCCCGCATCTCTGAATCCATCAGTCAGCTCTGCGACTTTCCGTCCCGACACATCGTATACCGTCAGGTTGACATGACTGACTGATGAAAGTTGATAGCTGATCGCTGTCACCGGATTAAACGGATTGGGGTAATTCCCCAGCAAAGCAAATTCCAATGGTAGGTCGGATTCTCCGAATCCGGCGATCTCATCAAACGGTTCACCGCTGTTTACCCAATCCTCCAGAGACCCAACTGATCCATCGCCGCCTGCCAGTTTCTCAAACGGGAAGGACTCTTCATCCCAGATGACGTTCGGGTACTGGCCCACGTAGCCGGTATAGGTGTAACTACCAACAGGTGCATTTGCTGGAACGGCCTGGTTGCGGTCGCGGTCGATCAGGGTCGAACCTGGAATAGTCAAGTTCACCGGCCCCAAGAGCGGCCCGAACTGACTGCCATTGGGCAGCGTGACCATAATCCAAGCATCGACAATGGTCGCTGAGGATTCAAGATTCTCAACTGCTATATTAAAGTCGAAATCACCACCGGTAGAGGGTATCTGGATGGGTGGGTTGAGCGGCGTCATTGTGATGGCAACATTGGGAGTGGCTATTGCTCCCGCGCTGAAACAGGTAACGTACCCATCCCGCGTCCCGGCGAGAAGTTCACAGCCACCATTGTTATCGACGTCCGGCAGCCAGTGAACGGCATCCACCGCTTCGCTCATCTGGTGGCTGAACACGATGCTGCCATCCGCGCCGGAAACCGCGAAGAAGGTGTCTCCCAGCGTCCCACAGCAGGCGTCAGCGATGCCGTCGCCCGTGAAATCTGGCGTTGCCGAGAGCGACAGGACATTACCGTTCAGCGGCAGTGACCATATCGTGGCGCCGGTCAATCCCTCATAGGCGAAAAACGTTCCGCTGACCGACGTCACCAGAACGTCGTCGTATCCGTTGCCATTCAAATCCTCAGTCACTTCCAGGTAGTAGTTGGTGCCTGCGTTGGGCGTATGCCAGATGACATTGCCATTGATGCCAGATAAGGCGTAAACACCGCCGGAAGCAGCAGCAACGGCCACGTCATAGATGCCGTCATTATTCAGGTCTGCGATGCGGTTCAACGAAAAGACGACGTTATCGACCTCTGTCGTCCAAAGCGTCATTCCGTCAAAGCCATTCAGCATTTTAACATAGTAAGTGCCGGAGTAGGGCGACGTGCCGCAGACGACTTCAGGATAAAGATCGTAGTTGGTCTGATCCAGCATGCGCACGCTGTAGACTGTTTGTCCCAGCGCTGCCCGCCAGATAACATTGCCGTTGACGCCATCCAGCAGAAATACCGATTTGGGATCACTGCTCCCCTGCGGGCCACCAACCGCGGCCAGCACATCGAAGACGCCATCAAAATTCCAGTCCTCTTCGCAGGTGACTTCGTACACCCAGCCGCCTTCGCCGCCGTAATCGTGCGAATCGAAGCTCCAGAGTTCGTGGCCATCAGATCCCGATACTGCGAAAACACTGCGCGAACCGCCGGCCGTGCCGATGACGTAATCGGC
>JAHJDJ010000078.1 GCA_018812585.1 bacterium | reverse complement strand
GCGATCATCAAGCCGTTCCAGTCGGTCAGGATTTTATCATCTTTGGAGGGATGAATGCGTTGCTCGCGGTGCTTAAATAGAATCTGACGTGCAGACTCAAGCCTGGCTGATAGCTCTTTCTCGCTCATGCTTAGTTTCGCGGCATGATCAGATAACGATTTTTCCAGATGAAGAATATTCTCACCTGTCTGAGCACCAGACGATTCCTCTCGGAAGTTTCCCTTGGGTTTGACATTGTACACCCGGATAAACGTTTCCGCATCGTCAGGGGAGAGCAGTTCTCTGATTTTCCCTTCTGTCCAGACGTAGAATTTCCCCTCTTTGCCGTCGCTGTCGGCGTCCTCTGCTGAATAGAAACCGCCTTCTGGTGAAGTCATATCACGCCGAATGTACGTTAGGATCTCCTCAACGATGTCACGGTAGCGCTTTTTGCCGGTAATCTGATAGAGTTCGGTATAAGCCAGGGTCAGCATGGCTTGATCGTAAAGCATTTTTTCAAAATGAGGCAACAACCAGTGAGCATCCGTAGCATAGCGATGGAAGCCGAATCCGATATGATCATAGACTCCGCCCCGGCGCATCTGCCGCAGAGTGTTCTCCACCATTTGCAGAGCGTGAACATTCTGGGTTCTATGCCAGTAACGCAACAGAAAGAGCAGGTTATGCGGGGTCGGGAATTTGGGCGCACCACCGAATCCGCCCAAGGCGGCATCGTAGGTGCCGTGAAGTTGTCCATAAGCTCTGTCTAATAACTTCTGATCTAACTCGAGAGCTTCAGATTCTCCTGTTCCACTGTTTACCTGCCTCAGGGCATCTATAATCTGATTAGCGGATTTCATGAGGTCTGACCGCTCGTTACGCCAAAGTTCATTGATGCGGGGAATCAATTCTACCATACCCAAGCGTCCAAAACGAGCTGTCCTGGGGATGTAGGTCGCGGCGTAGAAGGGTTCACGATCGGGAGTCATGATGAGCGTCAAAGGCCAGCCGCCGCTTCCAGTTAGAAGCTGACATACCGTCATGTAGATATTATCAATATCGGGCCGCTCTTCCCTGTCAACCTTGATATTGATGAACGTCTCGTTCATCAGGTCAGCCACTTCCTGATTTTCGAAAGACTCATGTGCCATGACATGACACCAGTGACAGGTCGAATATCCGATGGAAAGAAAGATCGGTTTATCTTCGATCTTAGCTCGGGCAAATGCCTCATCACCCCAAGGGTACCAGTCAACCGGATTATCGGCATGCTGCAGTAGATAGGGGCTGCTTTCAGCAGACAGCTTGTTGGAATTATGGGAACGCATCGATTCTTCACCTGAGTAACTATTTAAATTTGTAAGGATGAGGAGGAAGATTAATCCGATGAGGATTGTCAGACGGCTTCTCTTCATCATAATTTAATCCTGAAGACAATTGTGTCAGTAAGGGATACGAGATTCAAAGGTAAATGATGGAGAAATCAGAGTTGCGAGGCAATTTTTCGCTGGCAGGAATGGGAAATCAGGTCATGGATAGTGGTTTCACCCTGTTCTGTGATGATCGCGTCGATCAAGTGCCAGGGTGTGACGTCAAAATATCGGTTGATCATCGGAGCTATGGTGGGTTGTGTTTGTAGTAACGTCTTGAAGGCGGCTTCGGAGGGGGGTTCTGTTTTGAAAATGAGACGAAGTATTTCACCGGTTCTGATGTAAAGATCGCTGGCTACTGTAAAGTTATCAGCAGTCAGCTTCTGTATGAGAAAGTCGATCTTTGACTGCATCTAAAGAATTTTATTCATATCGAAGAAATAGTAGTCCGGCATGCAGTACTGACATCCCTGATAACGTGGGATATGTTCCGAATCCATCATGCGTTTAGCGGTGTCAAGCGTGTAAATTTTTTTCTGCTGATCTTGCGGGATCTTTTCAATATGACATTCGTACATGGGACGGGTTAAGTCGTGGATGATGTTTTCTCGCAGGTCTGCAACGTACATATTCCCTCCGGTAAACTAACAGGACGATGAAAATATAATATAACTAAGGGAAGGCTTTTTGGCAATAAGTGATTCCGTTATGTGATGATTAAGAAGCTATCATTTTCTGCCTTATTTTAGATTTGAAATTCCTAACAAGAGTAACAGTGTGGAGTCTCCTCGCGAGGTACTGATTCAAAGCGTGATATCGGCGCGATAATGAGGGAAAATTCGCGCAAAATTTTAAGAATAATTTTAAGGGAGTTGAGATCACTGCTCTAAGTATATGTTATTTTTTTAACATACGAGGGGAGTATTCATCAACGCTTGGATTGCAGATCTATTATGTGCTGTGGATCACATTACAATATAAATATTAATTATATTGGGGTTACCATTCGTTGAATCGAAAAGTAGGCATAATATTCCGCTTTAGGAATTATTAAAGAGATGGTGTCACTTTATTTTCCGGTTTGAATAATAACAAACAGGGGTCGATTCATTCGTAAAAAAAATGCAAAATCGAATAATTGAGCTTGACTTTTAGGAAAAGAAATGTTAATTTAAGTGCAAAGAAAGAGTAGGGGAGTGGTGAAGTGTCCCCAATTTTGAGAAATGTTGAACAAGCGCTCATCTAATCTTGCTGCACTTTGGGAGGTGTCTATGCTGAGAGTGATAAGGATTTTAACCATCATTATGTTTGCGGTTGGTCTGCTCGCTGGGTTCTACTTCATCCCGTCAGACAACGTAAACAGTGAGACGGGTAATTCTCCGTTGTATGCTGCGTCATTGGAAAACACGACAGAGTATATTTCTGGTAAAGGTGAAATTCGCTCTGGAGATGATAAAGGCGGCGGCAGCGGTAATTTAGTTACCTGCGAATTGACTTGTGGTCCGACCTGTAATCAAACCACCTGCGGCGCAACTTGCGTTGCCACCTGTGATTTTACCTGTACGAACACTTGTGAACAGGTCACCTGCGCGGCCACTTGTGTGGCGACATGTGATGCTACCTGCGCCAACACATGTGCACAGCCGACTTGTGAATCGACCTGTGTGATCACCTGTTCTTATACCTGTGAAGAACCGATCAGTTTAACTTACTTCGGAGCACAAGTTGCGGATAAAAACGTAAGCTTGACCTGGACGACAGCGACTGAGATCGGCACGTACTGCTATAAGCTTTATCGTTCCACGAATCCCGAAACCGGCTTCGTTTGCATTGCCGATTACATCGAAGCTGATGGCGGTCTGGAAACTACCACGTACGAATTCATCGACGGCAGCGTCAATTCAGGAATTCGCTACTACTATCAGTTAGCCGACGTAAGCTCTTACGGGACGGAAACCCGTCACGAAACCACCGCTTCGGCTCTGATTCCGGACTTCCGCCTGGAACAAAACTTCCCGAATCCCTTCAACCCTGAAACCACCATTCGTTTCAGACTGGTTGATGCGGGCCAGGCTGAACTGGCAGTTTTCGATGTCGGTGGTCGTAAGGTTCGCACGCTGGTGAACGGTATGCTGTCTTCGGGCAGCCACGAAGTTAGCTGGAATGCTACAGATGATTCCGGTAATCTGCTTCCCAGTGGTATGTATGTCTACCGCCTGACCACAAATGGTATGGCCACCAGCGGTAAGATGATCTACATGAAGTAGTAACGCTAGCTTTAGAGAACCTCTCAGCATTTAATAGAGCAGGCCATTGTCCTGAAACACTCTCCAGGACAATGGCCTTTCTTTATCCTGAAACACGGTGAAAACAAGTCCAAGCATTGGGGGAAAGGCGAGAAGAACATGAACAGCTCAGATCGACTGCATGGCTGGATATTGATTGCGTGCCTGTTTTTTGTCAGTCCCATTTCTGCCGTAGCTGCACCTCCCGGTGTCACGCTGGTGTCCTGTGATCGTAGTAGCGCCGTCATCGAGTTCAACCTGCCGCAATATCATCTATTTAACGAAACGCACGATAATCAGACTTTCCAGCGTATCGCTGTAACGGGTTGGGATCATATCAGCGATCCAGGAAAACCGGCGCTGCCATTTACCGGGTTCTGGTTGGCGGTTCCCCCCGGCTCTGAAGTGACATACCAGTTGAAATCGGTGCAGACCCACGAGAGGTCGATCTCATCTTATCTACCTGCGGCGGGTGTTCTATTTGATGCAGAAGGGAATGACGTCACAGAGAATTATATTCCTGATCCAGCAGTTTATCAGGCGGTATCCTTGTATCCCTCGTCTGTCGTTGCGATCGGTCAATCCGCACAGTTGCGTACCTATCAAGTTATTCCCATTCAGATCAATCCCTTCCAGATCAGCGCCTTGAGCGGAACGCTTTCAATGACTGAATCATTTCGTTTGGAATTAGAATTCAGCGGTGGATCGCGCGGCCATTCTATCTCGGACCCAGCGGGAGCTCTGATGGCGCAGAACCTGATTTTTAACTACCATGAGGCGGTAAACTGGCAACAACGCGATCTGAGGATCGCCCCCCCGGAGATCAACCAGGGATGGGGTCAATATAAACTTCTGGTTGATCATGATGGTCTTTACATGGTCACCTATTCTGATTTGGAGTCCATAGGGATCAACGTCGAGGAGATAGATCCTCAGACTTTCACCATAAAAAATATGGGGTTGGAGATTCCTGTCTTGGTTGAAGGTGAATGGGATGGTTCTTTCGACCCCGGCGATTATATACTATTTTACGGTCAATTTGCGCGCGGGAGTTTTACCTACGAGAACGTCTATACCAGAAGTAATGTTTACTGGCTGGACTGGGGCGAGACCAGCGGAGAGCGGCTGGAAGAGAAATCAGCGGCTCCGGGAACCGCCGTGTTGGCGCCTTATTATAAGGATCGCCATCATCTGGAGCAGAATCTGATTTATGAAAAGTTCCCTTATGCCTGGCTGGATGAAACCATCGACCATTGGATGTGGACTTCTATCGATGCGGCCTGGAATCCGGAATTTTCCTACATTTTAGACGTTCCAGGCTTTGTGGTGGTTGAAGATCAAGATTACGATATTACTTTGGCTTTACGCGGGCTCACCTATAATCAAGAAATCATTCCTGACCATCACGTCACAGTGATTTGGAACGATTTTGAAGTCATTTCGGAATATTTTACCAGGCAGGAAGAATTCCAGGTGACACGCTCGATGGACGGCATTTATGCAAACAACGCTATCCCGAATGAGTTAGTCTTCAAAGCAGACCCTGTGCCGGGTGTCTATCCGAATTCATTCTATATCGATTGGTTCGAGGTGAAATACTGGAGGGATTTCAGCGCCTTAAATGACACTTTACTTTTCCGCAATCCACAGACGATGGGAATCGGTCAGGTGCGTTATCAGATTACTGGCATGAATGAATCCAATCCGGATTCTATCGAGTTGTGGAATCTGACCCTGATGCAGCGGCTGCGGAATTTCACACTGGAGAATGGAAAGGTTTCGTTTCAGGATTCCGCTGGCACGGTAACGTACTATTTCATCGGCAGTCGAAACTCCTGGATGACTCCTGAAATTGTTCCAGAAGAGGCAACCTATTGGCATACTCCCAATCATTCCGTCGATTATCTGATCATCACTCATGAGGATTTCTACGATGCTGTCGCTGAGTTAGAGAACCTCTATGAAGATCGCGGCATGACTGTTGAACGAGTAAAAGTTAGCGACCTTTACGATGAATTCTCCTATGGACTGAAGACGCCACAGGCAATATTTGATTTTCTGCAATACGCCTATTATTCGTATGGTCCTCTGATACCCGGATATATTCTGCTTGTCGGTGACGCATCCTGGGATTACAAAAGCTTGGATCCACTTCCGTTTGAAGATTTTGTGCCGACTCATTCATTTATGTCTGAGCGCTGGGGAGAAACATCTTCGGACAATTGGTTTGCGGCGGTTTCCGCCAATCCATATCACCTGCCTGATATGTATATCGGCCGCCTGCCTGCCAATTCGGAAGAGGAAATTGATCTCATGATCGACAAGATTGTTGATTATAGCGAGCCTCCGCCCGGGTATTGGCAGACACAGGTTATTCTCTCCAATGGTGCGGACGCGGCTGATGATGACGCGGTATTCATGGACTCTCTGGTGCAGAACTTTGTCGATAACTATTTCCCTGATTGGTACGATCCTCCGCGGGTCTACAAGGTCCCGTCTGCCGGGAATGAACAATTCCAGGGCGGCAACGCCGAGATGCTGCAGTATATCAATGAAGGCGCAGCAATGGTCAATTACATCGGTCATGCCGGAAATCAGATGTGGGAGACATTAAATTTAGACACGCTGCAAATGATACAGAATGGCACAAAGACTCCTTTCGTGGCGGCGTTTTCCTGTTTCACCGGGATTTTCTCTAATACTGAAGGTTTTGGTGAAACATTCCTGAAGATTCCTGACGGCGGCGCTATCGGGTACTGGTCTAATTCCTCGTTGGGGTATCAGAATAATAACGGTTTGATAAACGAGCATCTGATGGCCATGCTCTTTGATGATGATACTCTGGCAATACAGTCGCTTGGCGCCCTCACTACCGGCGCAAAATGGCGTTATGCTCTGGGTGGCGCAGGAAATCTTGGGGACGTCATCGAGATCTTCAATCTCCTGGGTGACCCCGCAACGGTATTTGTGTTTGATTACCCGGAGCCAGGGGATACCGTTGATACTGGTCCACCCCAGATAACGTTCACAGGTTTTGGGCCCAACTTCCACAGCGGCGATTTCCTGGATAATCCCGTTGATATCACCATTACGATAGCTGATGATAATGAAATTCTGACCGCGCCAGGTGATTTTGATGTGAAACTGATCTGGGAGACAAATGGTCAAGGAGTGCCGGTTCCACCTCCCGATGATCTCTGGCCCTGGGATTGGTCACAGGATTCGCTGGCCTATCCTGATTCGATCAACGGTCATACAATTGAGATCGCATTTAAGGATACGCTGCCAGATGGAGAGTGGCGGTTCGAGATCTATGCCGAGGACGTTTTAAATAATGAGTCCTTTGAAAGCAGATCCTTCAAAATAGCGACCCCGCTGGTTCTGGAGGATCCGCTGAACTGGCCTAATCCATTTAACCAGGAGACAAATTTCACCTTCACAATCTCCCAGAATGCGGATGTAACGATCAAAGTATATACTGTCTCGGGCAAGCTGATCTGGGTTTACAACAGCATGCAGGAAGCGGGATACAATATTATCCCCTGGGATGGTCGAGATCGCCAGGGTGATCCTATATCTAATGGAACGTACATCTATAAAGTAAGAGCCAATAATGGAACACAAGACGTCGAAGCTAGACAGAAACTAATCCGAATAAGGTAGTGAAATCGAAGGAATAATTGTCCCATTGATACTGAAATATCCCCGTATAGTGCGGGGATATTTTATTTTTCCTCGAGTATTGCATGGAATTTTCGACCGGCTTAAAACAGGCAAAATTTGCTTGACATCCTGAGAAAAATATCATATACTTAAGACCATACTATCTGACGAATCCATGGCATGGGGGGGAACTTGCCACGCATAGGTGGAATGCCATTTTCAGTAAAAAAAGACGCCATCAGCGTTGACTTCAGCGGGGGTTTTCTACAGTTATCTTCAGCCTCCAGCCTCCCCAATGCACAGACATCTAATCAATTAGCTATTCTGCGGCATATGCGAAAGTTTCGCGGTCTTGGACACCTCGTAATTATAATCGCAGCAGCGATCACGCTCTGCGTTACCAGTACTGGCTTGACGGAAAGTGACGTGGTGTCCGAGTATAAGATCCTAACTCAGAAGTACTTTCTGGATCGATCAATCGATTTTGCGCAGGAACTTCTGCAGCGAGAAGAATATCTGGGCGTGCTTTATAACAGCACAGTTGCTGAAATAGAAGCGCGTCGTAAAGAATCTTCCCTGTCTGGACTTTTTGCTGATCCCGTCTGGCAGGTTGACCCTGCCTACTTCGACAGAAATAACCCTGCCTTGGCTGATTTGTCACTGGCAGAACGCTACCAGTTGTGGGCGGATTTCGAGGATAGAGAGTTCTCGCGCCGTCAGGAACTGGTTCAAAGTGTAAGGTCGAAGTTGATCGAAATCGGCACAAATGAGCAAAATCAGCGAATGTTCCGAAGAGAACTCGAGAAAACGCTGCGCTACTATGGTGAGGCGGATTGGGAAATGGCAAGTCTCCTGTTCGACCGCCTGTTAATGGATTATCCATTCCAGCAGATGGATGATATCCTGTTCTACCAGAGTGAGGTAAATATTGAACTGCAATACTACGATAAAGCTCTCACTTTCCTTTTAAATATACTAAGCGATTATCCGCAATCGAAATACCATGCAAAGAGCTATGAGCGCGCTTCGCAATTACTGGCGGAATTAGGCGAAAAGCGCGATCAGATTCATCTGTATCAGAATTTCTCGTTTGAAGGATTCCCCGGCGACCCTGAAGAGATGGGTGGCTTGCATTTCAGAGCAGGACAAGCGGAAGCATCCTGGGGACATTTCACTGTTGCCATTGAAATTCTGAATCGCATCGACCAGAAGAGCCCATTTTATCTTCCGTCACGATATCTACTGGCCGATTGTGCTGCCGGCTTAGAAGATTGGCCGCAAGCTGTCGATGTGTTGTCCGAAATGGTGGACATGAAACAGCACGGCATGCCGCATGAACGATGGCGGATGCTTATGGATGAAGCAAAGATCCGTCTGGCTTTTATTTTCTACGAATGGGGTGAACTGGATAAAGCAAATGATCTCTTTAAGCAGATCAGTCAGAACTCTCCATTCTATGATCGAGTTCTGATGGGCAAGTCCTGGTTGGCTTTCCAACTGGATAATTATGAAGAAGCGATCGCCAAATCAGAAGAACTCCTGGCTGCTTATCCCTATTCAACTGAAATCTATGAAGCAGGCTCTTTAGTGGGATACTGTTATGAACAGATGGGTGAGAAGAGTACTGCCATGGGATATTTCTTCGATGTCCTCGAAGCTGGCGTCGGTCAGTCAAAACTGAATACTTTCTTGACTGAGCGCGTTCGCATCAGAGGCGCCTTGGCTCAATTGCAAGCTCTTGAAAATGACGTATTTGCTTCAGACAATGCTGAAGTCTATTCTGATTATAAACGCGGCCGGAATCTTCTGGAACTGAGTCTTCAGCGCATCGGATTGGCTGAACTTTTAGAAGCGAACGCGGATATGCGCAGGTTGGTTGAAGAACGCATTCTGCTGGATAAATTGGTTAACCAGCATCAAGCAATTGAGCAGCAGATCGTGGATAATCAGGACGCCTCGCAGTTAGCGGATTTCCTTTCCCTCGAAGATCGCATCTTTACTCTACTGGAGAGGCTTAAAAGTTCCGGTTTGGAGCAGGTTAAGTCTACTCCTTTGTATTATCAGGAAGCTCGGGTAGGATACATCAACGATCTGGCTGACACACTTTCAGCTCGCGTTGAAGTGGAGATAGCAGGAATCGTAGACGCAATTCAGAACAAAGAGCAGCAATATGCTGCCGCGGTAGAGAGCGGGGACACGGGCGACAGGATTCAAGCAGGTCTGAAATTACAAAAACTGCAGGGCATTTTAGACCGGAGCTATAAGAGTCGAACGCTGGCTGAAATGTCGCATTTGCCTGTGTTGAGTACTCGAGTTGACCGTTGGTCGGATTTCAGCTTCAACCGTTATGCGATGGGTGGGATGGAATTTGATGACCTTGAGCAGAAATACGAACGGCTGAAGCAGGTTGAAAATTATCTGATAACCTTAGAAGAAATGATAGAGCATCGGGAACCGGAAACGGTTCAGGATGCAGATACTATAGATACTCAGGAAGAAGAGACTTCCGGAGATAGCGAAAATCAGTCTGAGTGAGCCGGTGAGATCAACACAGAGCACATTCGGTGATCTATTCTACATTGCGCTGATAATTTGCGCAGTGCTTTCGATTCTGGTCGCAATTGGATCGGATGCTGCGGTATCGGGGGAGATTATCCCTGCAGATCTGCTGCAGAGATGGCATAAAGTTCGCGCAGAAAGCCCGGATAGCGGCAAAGTCGCCAATTATTTGGATGAGGGTGAGCGGATCATCGAGCGACTGCAAGAACTGGACAATTTACGCCGCGATCCCAATAAGCCGTTAGGAAGCGCTTTCTATCAACGCATCGAATCGCTGCAAAACAAGTTCAAGGACCTGCTTTTCCGTATTGAAGTGGCGCGCATAACCTCGCTGCCGCCGGAAAAGATCGCCTCCATCCAGGCGGATTATGAAGCCGAACGCAGAAAACTCCAGGAAGAGATAGTTGCGTTGGAAGATTCCATCATCGCGCGTAGTGAACATTTCCTTAACACTTATAAGCAGCAGATTGCTCTGAAGCATTATATGAGTAAGCAGGAGATGATCGTCGATTTCATCTACCGGCTTGCTGAGATCTACTATCGGCGTGGTGAAGATCTGTTTTTCCAGACAAACAACATCTCTGCGTTCCAGCCTTCGCTGGAATACTACCAGATGATCATCGATGAATTCCCCGCATCAGAGTACGTCGATGACGCGCTGTACAACATTGCCTATGTTAAAAACAGTTCGCTGGTCGATAAAGATAAGAACGAGGCAATCACCCTTTATAAGACTATTATCACGAAGTATGCGACCTCACCGTTCGTTCCTGAGGCTTACTGGCGGGTAGGGGAGTACTACTTCTATCAGCGTCCCCCACAGACAGCGCTGGCGATCAGCTTCTACTCACATTTGCAGGATTTCCCAGAAACAAACTGGTATGCGCGGTCGCTTTACAAGATCGGCTGGTGTCATTTCATGGATGCGAATTATCCGGACGCCATCGATTTCTTTACCCAAACTGTTGAGGTCAGCCTTGACAGCGCGCGTGGCGAGAGCGATCCTCTGCATGCCACGATGCTGGATGAAGCGTTGGAATACGTCAGTGTCTGCTTTGCGCAGGATTCATCTGAATGGGAGGATGGCGGCGTCCAGGCTGCTGTGGCCTTTGTTGAAGGTGATTCCAAGCGGCGGGATACCTACGGTAATCGTATCCTGGAATACCTGGGGGATATCTTTAAAGCTCAAGTGGGTCGTTACTGGGAGGGGATTGAAGCATACAAGGCCTTCCTGGCGCTTTATCCCATGGATCCTCAGGCGCCCTGGGTGCAGGAAAAGATCATCGAGAGCTATTACACCAACCTGCGTGAATTTGGCGCTGCCTACGACGAGAAGAACGAGCTGTTTGTCACTTATAAACCGGAGACTGCCTGGCGGGAAGTGAATAGCGATCCTGAGATTCAGCAGGAAGCTGATATCATCATCGAAAAATACTACTTCCAGAATATCAATGAAACCATCGGCCGCGCACTGAACACCAGTGATGCTGCCCTGTTTGCATCTTCCGTCGCTATGTCTCGGGCTTATCTGGAAACCTATCCGATCGGTCCGAATGCCTATACAGTAAACTTCAACCTGGCTGTTATGCTGGATCAGCATGTCGGTGACAAGCTGGCTGCCTATACCGAATATATCAAGGTATCGTCTGAGTACGATGATGAAGCGCACCAGAAAGAATCGGCTGTGAATGCTGTCATCATTGCACAACAACTGGTTCAGGGGCAGATCGACGTGCCGATGGATTCATTGGTTGGCACTGAAGTCAGTGAAATAGAACAAAAATACGTCGATGCAATAGATAACTACGTCGTACTTTTCCCTGATGGCGAAGAAGCTGAAATATTCATGCTGAATGCCGGATCTATTTACTATAATCACGGTCTGCATGAAACTTCCCGTGAATACTATAATCGTTTGTTGACCGATTTCCCGACCGGCGCCAAGCGCGGCGCAGCATATCAATATATCATGAACGGCTACTTTGCTGAAGGCAACTATGTCGATGCCGAACGAATTGCCAAGGAAATTCAGGAAGTTGCCATCGATTCCATGCTGGTATCCACCGCCAAGACAAGACAGTCCGAATCTGCCTTCTTATATGCTGAAGGCTTAAAAGGCAGTGGTGATCTGCTGTCGGCTGCTGAGCAGTATAAACGAACCGCTTTGGAGAATCCGGGCTACAATTTTGCGGATAAGGCGTTCTTCGAATCAGGTCTGGCGTATCAGGAAGGCAAAGCCTGGCCCGAAGCAAATGAAGTCTACCTGATGCTGGTTGATAACTATCCTGAATCGGAATTAGCGGATAAAGCGCTTTACAACGTGGGTTACAATGCCCAGAGTGAACTGAATGATCCACAGACGGCTGCAGCAACGTTTGAAAGATTAGCCGCCGGTTATCCCAATTCAGAACTGGCACAGGACGCTTTACGAAATTCCAGTATCAACTATGTTGAGGCGGAAGATTGGCAGGGGGCTGTCCGAGTCAATGGCGCTTATGTCGTTGCCTTCCCGTTAGCAGCAGATGCTAATCTCTTCCTCTTTGAAAATGCAGGATTATTCCTGAAGTTAGGCGATGAGGCCTCCGCAAATCAGATTTATGCGGACTATGCCACGAACTATCCAGATGATCCGCGTACTGTGCGAGCTCGGTGGGAGCGCGGTCAGTATTTGCAGGATCAGGGCCGGCGCGATGAATCCATTCCCGAATTTATAGCCGGTATCGAAGCTCACAGACTTCTGGTTGCCAAGGGTGCGCAGGGCGAAGAAACCTATGCTTCACGCTGTCTTTTCGAGGTGATTCAGTACGATTACGACGTTTATGCATCTATCGACTTTGCGCCAGCATCAGCGATTGCTTCGCAGAAGGAGCGTAAGCTGCAGCAACGCGACCGTCTGTTGGAGCACCTCGAAGAAGTGAACAAATTGGCCAAGGATGAGATGTTCGAAGGCCTCTATATGGTGGGCAAGGTTGAAGAAGAATTGTCGGAGACCTTTGCTAACCAGGCTTTACCTCAAGGTCAGCGTGCGGAAGAGAAGATTCTAACTCAGGAAGTGGCTAATTCAGACGCTATCGAAATTTCGGTGCGAAGCATTGAGGCTTACATCAAAGGGGCCGAGGATATTCGTACTGCTGCTAATGTAATCAGCGCCACGCAAACTGAGATTGAGGAGCATAAAGCAGTTTTATCTAATTGGCTGATCGCAGCTCAGAAAGCAGAAGTCAAGCCGGAAGGTCTGACAGACAGCACAACCGTTCTGGCTGGCCTGGATCGCAGTTTGTCCGATTTGCAGAAAGCAGCCGATAATGCTCGTGATTGGGAACGCCGCGCAAAGGAAAAAGTCCCTGAACTGGCGATGCGGAACTCGAACTACAAGTATGCCACTGTACAGGCTTTTCTCGATCTTCCAGACGTGGGCCGAACAGAAGAACTGCGCATGCTCTATCGCTCCGGCGTCTTATCAGAATTCGCGGCGCCTCGTGGTGTCGTCATGATTCAACTGAATCGAGAAGCCATCCAGCGGGCATCTTACAGCGAGAATCCCGAATCGTGGAAACAGCAGGCTCTGGAAGGCGTCAGCCAGCTATTTAATACGATGGACAGCGAGTATCGTACGCTCAACGAGCGAGCTCTGCAGGAATACACCAGAAATTACAGGATCTATGAGGACCTGTTACAACAGGGTGAAGCCGCGACAACATCCGGTGGTCTCGAAGCGGCAGATATCGCCGAGCAGTTAGTGCTTAATTCCGACTTTTCTTACGAATTGGCGATCACGGCATTGAACGTGCAGAATGCCTTGCTGGAACCTGCCGGAGAAGGCGAGGAAATACCGTCGGAAATGCTCAGCCGATATGTCGCTTCAGCAATCGAAGAAGTCTTCCGAGTCAATAACCGCTATCATCAGTTAATCACTGAATCGAACGATTCCCGCGTTTATGCATTAGAGCGGCAGGATGAATCTGTGGTCTGGGAAGACGCCGTCATGACTTTTGAAGATTGCGCCTACAACTATACCTTGCATCAGGAAGAACTGCTGACAACTGCCATGGAGTTTAACCGTCTCCAGGGTAACGACCGGGCGACTGCGCTGAGGATAGGCTGGGCGCTGGTGGACATTGACCGTGAAGCCTACTTGTCTATGCTCGCAGATTATGGCGAAGAGCGATGGATTAACTCAGATGACTCATTCCTGATTACTCAATTCTATGAGCCGAACTGGTCGTCAAAGGATTTCGCCGCATCAGGATGGGAATCACCCAGAGTTACGGAGGGCCCGTTGATCGGCGATGCATTCACCCACGCGCAGGCAATCTGGGTTTCTTTAGCTGCCGATTCGCTGGTTGAAGATACCGTTTATGTCCGTCGGCACATTGAAATTGCAGAAGTACCGGTAGGCGGCGAGCTTTGGATTTCCGCTGATGGCGGCTATATGGTGCAGTTGAACGGCGAATATATCGGTGCTTCAGAAGCGGGTGAAGGCTGGAGTGAACCGACCGTTTACGACATCGCTCAGATTTTAAAATCCGGCCACAATGCATTGGCTGTTATGGTGATGGATCCGGACAGAACGACTGAAGGTCTTAAAGTGGCGCTTAAATATAAGGTGCTTCCCACGCAACCGACAGGAGGGCCGTGATCGATGACTGGGAAGAAAGCCATTACAACGCTGATGGTACTATTAATGGTGGTCTGGTTGATTCCTTCCCTGGCGTTTTGTCAGGTGACACAGGATACGACTCAGGCGCAGAGAGATTATACGCCCAGTTGGGGTGAAGGCGAACTGATCGAACTGGATGCGGTTCAGATTGAAGGCGAAATCGTGCAGCCAAACGTCATTATCACGGTTTCGCGGCAGGAACCACAGTTCAAGGAGATCGCACTCGAACGAACGCCAGCCGAGGGATTGGGAGTATTCGATGTAACATTACCGGAAGCAGAATCTTTCAGAGCCATGAAGCTCCGAGATTGGAGCGAGATACTCGCTCGCCCACGGCAGTAGCCGGGGTGACATGAGAGGGAAATTGAATGCACAAGTTGGCGCGATACGAAGTCGATAAACGCAAACAAAAGCTTATCGACTATCTGGAAGATGCAGATATTTTTGAACAGGTCTTAGACACGTTCAAGCCGCGTGAGCTCGTTGAAATTCAGGTGATTTTTTGGAATTACGTGATTGATTATTCATACGTCGTGGGCAGGAACTTTTCACGTCATAACTTAACCAGTCGCATGGAGCCGACTTCGAACTATCAGTACAAGGTCGGCTGCAACGAGCGCATCGATTACTGCCGGGGCAACATCTGCATCAACACACATCCAAACTGCGCCGGTGAAAAACTGAAATTACAAATCAAAGTCCTCAGGGACATAATCATCGAACTGAAGCAAATGCAATCATGAGGGTCCAACGATGCAAGAGTTCTTTCATTCGTTCAACCCAGAGGTGAGCGGTTACATTTTCATGTGGGTTATCCTGTTGATGTTTGTGGTCATGATGGCCATCGCGATCGAACGGTTCTATTACATTATGGTTCGATCCAACATCAACGCAGTCCGTTTTATGGCTGAGATCCGCAAACTGGTCATCAACGGGGATTTTAAAAAGGCGATGAACCTGTGTAAGGCTGCCGCCAACAAGGCGCTGCCGGAAGTTGTTCTGGCCGCTTTAACTGAGGCAGACAAGAAAGAGTTTGTCGACTATCGAGCTATCCAGAATGCCGTCGATGAAGCAACCCTGGAGATTATTCCAAAGCTGACTGCGAGAACGGGCTACCTGGCAATGATTGCCAACGTAGCGACGTTGACCGGTCTTTTAGGAACGATCTTCGGTCTGATCAAAGCGTTTACTGCCGTATCAGTTGCCGGTGCAGAAGCCGCTACCAATCTGGCCGCGGGTATCTCAATCGCCATGATTACGACCTATTTCGGTCTGATCACGGCAATTCCGTCGATTGTTCTGTACACGGTCATTAACACCAAGACGACTCGCATCATCGATGATATCGATGAGCATTCCGTGAAATTGATCCACCTCCTGACCGGGAGCAAGTAAGATGGCTTTTAGACCGTCACTGAAGAAGAAACGCCAATTCGTGGAAGCCGAGGCGAACATTACTCCGGTGATGAACCTGATGTGCGTCTTGATCCCGATGCTGCTGACGACGGCTAAATTCGTCGACCTGGCGCTGTTGGAATATATGCCACCAGTGATTCAGGAAACCGAAGAGACCGAAAGCGGCGGCCCGGGCCAGGGAGGCGGATCAACGGAGCTGCTGGAGTTGCGGGTGAATATCGCTTACGACGCTCTGGAGATTTCCATCCTCAATGCCGTCGAAGGGGATAATTACACACACCTTCCGGTTTTACCGAACGGCGCTTATGATTTTCAGGCGTTTCAAGAAAAGCTGGTGGATATAAAGGAGCGGATTGTGGGACCTGCATTGTCTCAATCCGAGGAGATAAATCCGGATACCGGGCAACTGGAGATCGTGCATATCTTCAAGTATGAGGATGCCGATCAAATCCGGGTTTCCGCGGAGGGTGATATTCCCTTGCAGGTCGTCATCAAACTGCTGGATACCGCGCGCGAGTATCAGGATTCGCGCAGTGTGTTCCAGCCACTGTTCCCATCACCGGCATTAGGGCAATTCCAGTAATAGCTTTGAGGCATCCATGGCATTTGCACCATCAAAAGGTAAAAAGCATCTTCGCCACGACGAAGCAAAGCTGCGCATCACGTCGTTGATGGACGTGATGACCATCACGCTTTTATTCCTGCTGAAGACCTACTCTGTTTCGGGCGCCTTGATGAAACCGGCTGAAGGCGTCGACTTGCCGACCTCAACGGTGACGCAAGAACCACAAAAGGTTCTGGGGTTGATTGTCACACCTGACGGCGTCTTCGAGGACATCGCGGCGGAAAACCGTGTGATGATCGAAGGTGTTCTGACGTTAAATGATGATAATGTTATCACACTGGATAATCTTTACGCATACCTGAGTACGGTTCAGGCGCGCAACCGGGAGCTGGGCAGAGAAGAGAAACGAGTCTTGACGATTCAGGGGGATCGAGGCACACCCTATCGTTGGATCTTGAAGATAATAAATACCTGTTCCACAGCCGGATTCGAAGAGGTAGACTTCGTGGTCTACAAAGAATCCAAGTATCGAGGTTGATGTGGCTACATACACGACATTTCCAAAAGAATTTAATCGTGATTGGTTCGGGGAAGTCGATAGACGTTTTCTGATCATCCTCTTGATAACGCTTGTCTTCCACGTTGCCACCGTAGGATATTTACAGGGCATAGAATGGGCGCAGATGACCCAGGAAGAGGTCAGCAAGTATCTGGATGCGATCTACCGGGTCAAACCTGTGACTATCGATGCGGCTTCCCGTGCAACGATGACAGTTTCCACCGGTAAACCTGGAGAGGAGATCGTTGAAGAGATTGAGGAGACGCCTATCGAGGAGACTCCAGTTCCCACCCGATCTGCCAAGCGGCGCGGATCACGCGCAGAGTTGGCTCAAGCCAAG
>JAHJDJ010000077.1 GCA_018812585.1 bacterium | reverse complement strand
GCAGTTTTACAGTTTTACCACTTTCCCGACTGCGGTGACTTTCGATGCGGCGTATGGCTTGGATGAATTTGAAGTGGTGGAAGATAATTTCACAGCAACCTACGGCAAGGAGTGGCGCTACTATTTTACTCTGCTCTTTAATTTCAACTTGCGCCATGAATATAAGCCGTCACGGCTGCGTTAGGAACTAAATCTGTCTTTTCAGCGAATAATTAGAGTAGCAACTAACAGTAACAGAAACGCCGCGGATGCGGATATGAGGTGAAAAATGCGCTGGTTTAATGTCGTTCTCGCAGTATTGATCGTTACCATGCCGGTGTTGGCAGGCGATGGGAGCGGTAGTCGATTAGGATTTAATGCGACCAAATTTCAGGTTAATCAGTCCATGAGCCAGACTCAGGCGGAACCTCCATCTGAGGCGATGCCAGGACAGAAAATCGAGGGCAAGCTGGTTCCCGGCAAGGCGTTGCTGCTTTCTGCTATTGTACCTGGCGCCGGCCAATTTTATGCTGAGAATTACATCATGTCCGGAGTCTTTTTAGCGATGGAAATCGCTGCCTGGACGGGAGTGGCGATGTACCACGGTGAAGGAATGAGCAAGGAAGATGATTACCTGGCTTACGCTGATGCTCACTGGGATTATGGGAGTCCCGGATCAGGGGGTGAATACGATGATTACTTTAATTATGAATACTGGTGTGCCTCAACCTATGGGTATGATAAGGACAACGGCACTGAAGCGGACAATTTCGATGGCGGAGATGTGGACTGGGCGGAACTCACCTGGGATGAAAAGCTGTACTATCTGCCGAAAGATGGATTCACGCATGAAATCGATCCTGGAGACAAGGATCAGCAGTACTATGAAATGATCGGTAAGTACGGTCAGTTTGCCACTGGTTGGGATGATTATACAGAAGCTAATTATCCGTTCGATGAATGGAGAACCAGCTCCAATATTACACCCAATCGCGATGCTTACCTGACCTTGCGTAAAGAATCGAACGACGCGCTGGATATGTCGAAGAACTTCACCATGGTGGTCATGGGTAACCACCTTCTGTCCGCGCTGCATGCCGGATTTTCGGTGACCTGGCATAACCGTAAATTGGCGAAGGAGCAGGGCGTCGAAGGCGCTTTCAACCTGGCGCCGAAAATGTATAATAATGAGATGGTGACGATGGGCACGGTTACGGTGAATTTTTAGGTGACCTCCGTGAGCCGTATCACAACTTTTAAGAGACAGTATGTTTAAACTTAAAGCAGTACTTCTGGGATTAACCCTGCTGTTGATCTGGGCTGGTATATCGACAGCCGAAGACGACAAATCGTCGCTCTTCGGGATTCAGAACGATCCTATACTGGTCGATGAAGCCATGCGCAGTTTTCAGCCGCAGGGGTTTTCAGTTGCGGAGCCGGACGCTGGCCCTGTCAGCAGCAGACCGACGAAGCGTATCACTCAGAATGGCGCCATGTTCCGGTCGCTGCTCATTCCCGGCTGGGGTGAATCCTATCTGGGTTATCATGAAACCGCACGCTGGTTTTTCTGGACGGACGTCGCCATCTGGTCTGGGATCATTGGTCTGGAAGTTTTCAGTAACTGGAAAGAAGACCAGTTCATCGCCTTTGCCTCGACTCACGCCAACACCAGTATGCAGGGCAAGAGCGATGATTTCTTTGCTGATATCGGAAATTATAACAGCACGGAAGAGTACAACGAAGCCAAGCTGCGAGAGAGAAATTACGACGCGCTTTACACTAATGCATCAGATTTCTGGGCATGGGATACTGCAGGCAATCGTGAAGAGTATGATGCGATTCGCATTGCGAGCCGATCAGCACACAACAAGGTTTTTTTCTTTGTGGGTGCGGCAGCCTTAAACCGGTTAATTTCGTTTGTCGACACCGGTAAGAAGGCTCGCGATGTGATCAAAAAGCAGAAGCAGCCCAATTTAGGATTCCATGTTCAGCCCGGGTTTCAGGGGGATTCAAATACGATTCAGTTGGTGTTCAGCGCAGGTTTGTAATCCATTCATCAAACCAGGCATCTGCTAATGCGCATATTGATCACCGGTGTGTCAGGATTTATTGGGGGGCACTTATTAGCGGCGTCTCCCGAACAACACGAGGTTTGGGGCACCTACTTAGAAAATAAACCCTCACATGATCCGGCTCGCGTGCTGCGAGTGGATTTACGCGACAGTGTATCATTACTGGCCATCGTCGATGGCATAAAACCCGACATCATCATTCACTGTGCGGCCCACGCCAAGGTCTCTTTCTGTGAGAGTTCGCCTGGCGTCGCCTGGGAGATGAATTCAAGGGTCACTGCGGATCTGGCTGCTCTTTGCGAGGAGCAGGAGATCCGTTTAGTGTTTATGTCCAGCGACATGCTGTTCGACGGTATCAAGGGGCAATTCTCAGAAGCAGATCCGCCTAATCCGCTGAATTTTTACGGCTGGACTAAATTAGGCGCGGAACGACGAATCCGCGATTGTGACGGTAATTCTGTGATTGTACGAGTCAACCTGACGTATGGGGCGCCGTTGAATGGTGGTTATTCGTTCTCTGCGGAAGTGATCGATGCCGTTAAAGCGGGAAAACCGTATCACCTGTATGCGGATCAGTTCCGGTCATTCATTTCTGTCAAGAACTTGTCGCAATGTATCTGGGAATTGGCATTAAGCGATTTTACGGGAATCATCCATTTAGGAGGCGCAGAAGCGACTAACCGGGTTGCATTTGCTCATAAGTTAGCAGAGCGGCTGAGGTTGGATGAATCACTGTTATTGGCAACTACCGCTGAGGCAGCAGCTCCTCAAATTCCCTATCCCAAGAACAACACCTTCGATCTCCATCTCGCCCAGAAACTACTGAAAACACCGCTGCTGGACCTGGAAGAAGGGTTGGCGTTAGAGTATCCTGTTTGATAAATTATTCAGTATCCCCTAAAACGGTCGATTCCGGCAGGAACTCAGACCGTTTTTTTTTAGTTAACAAAGATAGGGCAGAGGTTCGATAGGTGGGAGAAATTAATATGACCATAATAGTAAGACACCTGCGGCGGCTGAGCTTGATCGGGGGAAGCCTGATCGTTGCTGCCCTTTTGTTCGGACTCGCTGGAAATGCTGCAGCGGGAAGCTCGGATGCGTCCGGCTTTTTAGGCGTTTACCTGGGCGACAAAGTTACGATTATCGTCGAAAAAGGCGAGAAGTCTGAGGACTTTGAGGGCGTCGTTATTGCGGGCGTTGTGGATGACGGGCCTGCAGAAAAAGCAGGTATGAAAAAAGATGACGTCATCCTCAGATTTGCCGGCGATGACATCACCAGCAGTGATCAGTTGCGTAAGTTGATCCACAAAACGAAGGCCGGTGATAAGGTGGATGTTGTCGTGCATCGTGATGGCGGCTCCGAAAAACTGGCGGTGGTCATGGGCGAAAGAGATGACGTCCAGGCATTCAGTTGGAAAGATGCTGGTGACCACAAGATTAACATCCGCAAATTCATTGGACAGGCGAGTGCAGACCGCCCCTGGCTGGGCATCGAAATGCAGAGCCTGGGCGATCAGTTGAAGGATTACTTTAAAATTAAGGGCGAAGGCGGCATTCTGATCTCTGAAGTTGTCGACGATTCACCTGCCAAGAAAGCTGGACTTAAGGCTGGTGACGTGATCCTTAAAATAGATGATGAGGAAATCATCAAACAGTCTGATGTCATTGACGTGATGGATGATCACGAAATTGGCGATCAGATAACGCTGAACGTTTTGCGCGATGGCAAGAAGAAATCGATGAAAGCCACGTTAGCTGAAAACCCGAATAAAGCTGAGGGATTTGGCTATTGGTTCGACGATGATGACCATAGCATCATGAAATTAGATGGTCTGGAGCATATCAAGAGCTTTAAGCTGTATAATGATGCTCTGGAACTGGATGAAGAAGAACTGCGTGAGCTGGAAGAGAAGTTAAAGGATATCGAAATCGATCTCGACCTCGATATGGACAAGCTGAATGAAGAGATGGAAAATATGCGCAAAGAGATTGAAATCTTGCGTGAAGAAGTGAAGAAATAGCAGCAGATTAATTGTCGAGCTGAAAGCGGCCTTAAGCAAGCCGCTTTTTTTATGCTCTGAAAGGCCTTGACTTAGGTCGGTCAATAGTCGTATATTTTCTTAAAGAAGTCAAATAGACAGGACACCATGAATTTAGATCAAACGCAGAACATCTGGAAGGCTGCCGCGGAAATTGGCAGCAGAGGTATGGCTGCCGCTCTGGTTACCGTCATCGGAACGAAAGGATCGACGCCGCGCGAGGTTGGCGCCAAGATGATCGTCAAGCAGGATGGCAGTATCGTCGGGACGGTTGGCGGATCTATCGTTGAGGCGATGGCGATCAAGGAGGCGTTGCAGGTTATCTCTACTGGTAAGCCGCGACGCGTGGTCTACGATCTGAACGAAACCGGCAAGCAATCAACGGGGATGTTATGCGGCGGACAGATGGAATTTTTCATCGAGTCGATTTCTGCCGGACCGCATCTGATTATATTTGGCGGAGGGCACGTCGGATTGGAGGTTGCCAGACTGGCTGCGCAGTTAGGGTATCGGCATACGGTCTGTGAAGAGAGGGAAGAGTATGGAATGCCCGCCCGATTCCCCCATGCTGCGAATGTGCTGCATGGAGGTTATACCGCTTTGACGCGGGATTTGGAAGTCACAACGTCCGATTATATCATCATCGTGACTCACAGCCATGATTGCGATACCGAGGTTTTACGGGGCGTTTTAGGGAAATCTTATGGATATTTAGGCATGATCTGTAGTAAACGGAAACGAAAAGAGGTATTCCAGTTGCTGACTTCTGAAGGATTTGATTCCGATGAGCTGGAGAGAGTGCATGCACCTATTGGTTTGGAGATCGGCGCCAAGACACCTGCTGAGATTGCGGTCAGTATCTTGGCTGAGGTGGTGAGGGAGTATTATGGGAAGGGATAGGTGCACGCCTTCGTGTGACGCTTATGAACAGTCAGACGGGTGCGTCTGACTGCACGTTCTATACCAACCGATTAAAATCGGATGCCTGAATCAGAGGTAAAGTCGCTGAAGCGACTGAAGGACTGGCTGGAGCACAGTGGTTTTAACCACTTTACCTGAAATCTGGGCATAGGAATTTATTCCTATGATGGGATCTGCGGCGCTGGTGTCAATTCCCCAAAAATGATCCCCATCACCAATTCCCCTCTTGACTTTCGCTTAATTATGTGTTAGATTGTAGGTAACCTTGTATAGCATGGGTGGCCGGGACAGCTTCTCCCGAAGGGAGTCCGGCGCAGCCGGGGATGTCCCGGACTACAGGTCATTAACCTTTAATAAACAGAATTCAGCATTGAATGTATATAACCGGGACATCCCTGACTTCGTCAGTCGGCTACGCCGAAAGCTGTCCCGGCCACCCAATTCTAACGAGACACCCCATGAAACGCACACACCTGTTACTAATCTTGACCGCCCTGCTGCTGGGCTTGAACCAAAGCGCACACGCTTACTGGCCGGTGACGGTGGAGGAAAACCTGATTGCTGATTGTGGCGGTTATGAGGTTTATATCGTTGGGCATCTCTACCCAATCATACGCAATGGGCATAATGATCTACTGGACGCTGATGTGGGTGAACCGTACATCATTTATTCGTATTTCACCAATGATCCGACGTATAGCTATGATGTAGCAGGGAACTTCTGGGATGAAGCACTTGCAGACGTCAGAGATAGAATCTATCCTGCGGATGATTCTCCGGATTACGTCATATCAGTAACCAGTGTTGATGGAACGTCTAACACTGGCTACATCGATTCAACGCCGCAGGATGATCTCTTAGCAGCGATCGGTTTAGAGGTGGCAGGCACTTATATGGACGCCATCGCAGCTTATGAAGATCTAATCGATGATGCACCCGAATCTCCTGAAGCGGTTACGGCACTTAGGAGGCTGATCTACTGCTACCAATTGAGTAGCAGTGATTTCGAGGACTTGTACGATTACTACTTAGCCCTCGACGGTGTCATTGAAAATGATGCGAGCGTCTTCTGTCTGGAGAGATTGCAGGCTAGAGCACTTCGAAAAGAAATGGAGTTTCAAGATGCGCTAGACCATTTAGATAATATGCTGGAAGAGGTAACAAATATCGTCGACTCGGTCTTCATTTTAGTGGATATCGAAAACACCATCTTCGAGGCTAATAAGAACGGAGTGACAATATCTGGCGGTTCAGGTGATGCACAATCCTTCAGAGATCATCATGATTCCCGCCTCAAAGAGCTTCATGCGTTAATTCATAGTAGTGATAACGGGCCGCAAGATCCTGACGAGATTCTCCCTGCATCAATCACGTTCATAGGGAACTACCCGAATCCCTTTAATCCAAGTACGACAATTGAATACCAAATGAGTTCTCCTGGTATTGTTACTCTTAAAGTATTCGACATTGAAGGTCGGCTAATTACTGAAATAAATGAAGGTCAAAAGGGAGCTGGCAAACATTTAGTAGAGTTTCAGGCGAATATACTTGCTTCAGGCGTCTATATCTATCGCCTTGAAGTTGAAGATTTATCAGTAAGCAATAAAATGGTGCTGCTGAAATAATAGTCAAATGTGATCAGGGGCGCTCTTGGAGTGCCCCACTCTTTTTAAATAGAGGTTCGCTATGAAGACTTCAATGCAATTGATATTGACGATCGTTCTGGTCTGCAGCATAAACGCAGCAGCCCAGCCCGTTCCCCCTGATACCAGTTGGACTTACCTTTGGACGGGAGAAGCTAACGATAACTGCAACTCGGTGGAACAGACAACCGATGGCGGCTTCATCGCCGCAGGGTGGACTAGCAGCGTCGGCTCGGGTCAGGCAGATTTTCTACTGATCAAGCTGGATGCCGAAGGCAACCGAGAATGGTCCAGGCTTTACGGTGGCTACAGCCATGATTACTGCGAAGTCGTTCATCAAACGGCTGATGGCGGCTATGTCATGGCTGGCTGGACCTCCAGTTATGGCGCTGGCGGTTTTGATATGCTCTTAATCAAAACAGATTCTAGGGGTGACGTCGAGTGGCAGCAGACCTATGGCGACGGCAGTTCTGAGCAGTGCAAAGATATGATCATCACAAGGGATGGAGGATATCTTTTAGGCGGGTTGTCATTCACCAATGGTGATGATATGTATGTCGTAAAGACGGATTCTTCAGGAAATTTGGAGTGGGATCAATATTTCGGAGATTCAGGAATTGATGGCTGCTATGCGGTTACTCAAACGGTTGATGGTGGATTTGCCTTGGGAGGGGCACTCTATTCATCCAACTTAGGGTACTCCCTTTGGTTGGTTAAAATAGATGACCAGGGAAATCTCTTGTGGGATGAAGTATTCGGTTATGCTGGATGGGGTCGTTGTAATGATTTGATTCAAACAATCGATGGGGGATTTCTACTGGGTGGTTATGATGATGTATGGGGGCCGGGTAACACTGATTTATATTGTGTGAAAACTGACTCAATTGGTAATCAGGAATGGGACTTTATCTATGGTGAAGGTTCGAGTGATGTGTGCTTTTCGGTATTAATTAATAAAGAGGGATTTACCTTAGGTGGCTCAGTTGATGGAAAAACAACAATTTTTAGTTTAGAAACATCAGGAATTCTCTCTTGGACTAAAACCTTAGGTGATAGCGGAGTGGTTACAGAATGCTACTGCCTTAACAGTACATCTGATCATGGTTATATTTCTGGCGGCTATTTAAAAGATTACGGTCCAACTCAAAAAGATTTCTTCGTTGCTCGTTTTGCAGGTTATTTGGCAGTAACCTTGATCCCCACAAACCCACCCATCATCATTCCCGCCAGCGGCGGATCCTTCGATTACAACCTGTACGTCGAAAACATCGGTTCTGGTACAGCCATTTTTGACGCCTGGGTCGAAGCCGACCTGCCCACCGGAGGGACCGTGACGCCGCTCATCTTGCGTGAAGATCTCTCTTTACCAGCAGGGCTATTCATCGACCGGGATCTGATGCAAACCGTTCCCGACTATGCTCCGGCCGGCCAATACACCTACCGACTAAACGTGGGTATATATCCCAGCACTGTGTATGAGTTTGATGAATTCAATTTCTCCAAGGACAGTGTTCTGGTGGATGGTTATGTCGGCGCTTGGGAACTTTATGGTTGGGAAGAAGAGAGCTTAATCGGTTCAATACCTCTGGAGTATTCACTGCAACAGAACTACCCCAACCCCTTCAATCCAAGCACGACGATCAATTTCCAGTTGGCTGAACAGACGCGTATGTCGTTGGCCGTATATAACCTTAACGGGCAACGCGTGGCTACATTGATCGATGGCTGGCGCGAAGCAGGGATTCACGCGGTGAATTTCGATGCGAGTAATCTGGCTTCAGGAGTGTACATCTATCGTTTGACAGCGTTAGGGTCAGGGACGACCACGACTACGGATTTTACTGCCAGCGGAAAGATGGTGCTGATGAAGTGACATTCGCCACTTTCATCGCAAAGTACTGTTCCGTTATTACGGAATTCCTTCGGGACGCGACTTTGCGTTATCAGTGCAGCCCATTTTGAAAGTTGAGTGCTTAACCCTCCCGTCATTCGAATAAAATGGCGGGATTTTTATTGCAAATTTAATCAATAATAAAATCAACCAACTCTTAAAAAAATAACTTGACTTCATGTGAAAAAAATGGTATATTAAAGTAAATAATATCACCCCCTGGGGGTAAGTGTAAATTCGGTTTAAAAATATGGCTTACGAAAGTAAACAACTCATCAGTTGCCTGACCGACTTGGGGATGAGTGATCGCGAGGCTCGAGTTTATCTGGCTTTATTGAATAAACGGAACGCTTCGGCGGCAGATTTGCAGAAGCTTTCCGGCGTTCCCCAGAGCAAAGTTTACGAAACCATCGACAGTCTCGTTCGGCAGGGTTATTTCAGTGAACGGAAGGTGGGAAGGAAGCGCACCTTCGAGATCATTGATCCCAAGCAGACACTGGCCAGTTCATTTGAAATATTGCAGAAACGTCTGAAGGAGTCGTATACTCAGAAAAAACAGTTAGAATCGATATTTAAGCTGAGCGACAAGCAGACTGAACCGCTGGAATATATCGAAATTCTGCGCGGCAACGAAACGATTCATAACCGCTACTGCCAACTTGTCCGCCATACTGAGGGAGAGCTTTTAGGATTCGGGCGCGGACCCTATGCTTGCGATACGAGCGATAAATCTGAAGAGCAGGACGATGAAGAGGGGAAGATCCTGGAGCGCGGGGGACACATGCGCTGGGTTTACGAAGTCAGCATGCCGCAGGATGAATGGGTCACAGAAATCTTCGGTACGTTACAGGGCAAAGGCGCTGAAATTCGGATCGCCAAGACGTTACCCATTAAAATGATGATATTTGACCGGCAGTTTCTGTTGGTCGCTGAAGAAGAGTCGTCGATTCGTTCCGGCGAATTGACCATGTCGATTATCAAACAGGGCACGATTGTGAAAGCCTTTATTGCTCTCTTCGAGCATTTCTGGAGTCAGTCAACAGCGTTAAAAAAGTGGAAGAAACAGAATAATTCGTTGGTTGAAGCATGATTATCTACCAGCGCTGCGGGGATCGGGACCTGGAGCTGGATGGTATATAATGTGTTTAATGACTTGGTAATCCTGCAATTTAGTTCGAATTGATCACTGTGAATGGGTTCAACAACAGGAGGTAGTAGACTTGAAAAGGATGACATTTGGTTTAGCGATTGGTTGTCTTTGCGCGGCAGCGACGCTTCTTGCACAGCCTCAAATCAGTGGGCCGCAATCAGGGACACTGGGACCGGGAGCCTATCTGGTAGTCTGCGCTTATCCCAATCCGTTCAATCCGACTACGGCAATTAGCTTTGATATACTCAAAGCTTTACAAGTGAAGTTGGAAATCAAAAACTGCTGATGCAATTGAGATTATTACTTCTGCTGGCATTCATGGTTGGCTTTGGGATTAATGCTGTTCTGGCGAGCAGTGATTACGCCGGATCTGAAGCTTGTGGGAACTGCCATCCCGCCAAGCTCGAATCCTGGGCTGAAAGTGGTCACCACTCAAGCCTGGTCGACGTTGACGGCGAAGCTCCCCTTTATCCTTATAATTATCACAGCGGCGATCCCAACGTTCCCAATCCTCCCATCGTTGGCGATGTCCTCTATGCCTGGTCTGATATCGATTATATCATCGGTGGTTATTACCGTTCTGCCGTCTTTGTGGATCATGAAGGTCAGATCATCTCGGGTGGAGAAGATGATTTAACGGCCTGGAATATCTGGGATGCAGAGTGGAAACCCTATCATGCAAATGACTATGCGCAGGACGATTGTTACCAATGTCATGTGACAGGCATTGAGGATGGGGAAACAGTTAGCTGGGCTGAGGACGGGGTCGGGTGTGAAGCCTGCCACGGTCCAGATTCATGAGAAAAACCCGATACCCGT
>JAHJDJ010000076.1 GCA_018812585.1 bacterium | reverse complement strand
GAGCGTTCATTCCCGGGAAATCGTCGCAACTACTGCTGTCCGCGGATTATTCGCAGATCGAACTGCGACTGGTGGCTCACATCTCCGGTGACGAGGAGCTGATCTCCGCGTTCAAGTCAGGGGATGACATTCATACGGCGATGGCGGCGAAAATCATGGGCGTTCCCCTCGATGAGGTGACGCCGGAAATGCGCCGCTCCGCTAAGGCGATCAATTTCGGCATCATCTACGGGATGGGGGACTGGGGGTTATCCGAACGGCTGGGCATTCCGGTCAATGTCGCCGCCGAATTCCGCAAGCAGTATTTCGCCACCTACCCCGGCGTGCGCTCCTACATGGACGATATCATCGCAAAGGCGCGCGCGGAGAAAAAAGTAACCACGCTGCTGGGACGCATCCGGCATCTGCCCGATATCGATGCGAAGAACCGCAACGTGCGGGAATTCGCCGAACGGATAGCCATCAACACCCCCATTCAAGGGACCGCCGCGGACATGATCAAGGCAGCCATGATCCGGGTGCAGCAGCGGTTGACCGCCGAGAAGCTACCCGCCAAAATGATCCTGCAGGTGCACGACGAGCTGGTCTTCGAAGTCGACCGCGAGGCGCTGGATGCGGTCAAGACAGCCGTGCAGGAAGAGATGGAAAACGCCATGCCTCTGCAGGTGCCGGTGGTAGTCGATATGGGGGTAGGTGAGAACTGGCTGGAAGCGCATTAGATAGCGGTTGGCTGTTAGCGGCGTAGGGGTCGCCTGCCCCTCCGGGAGGAGAATCCGACCTACAACGCCTCCGTCGAGTGCAGGAAATCGAGGGCGCGATGAACGAACCAGCCAAGCCACCGACCAAGCCGGATTGAGGATACCCTAGGAACCGGCGCCATAAGCACAAGCAAGTCGGAATGTCGGGCTTTTATTCTCCTGTGGGGCCATCAGATCAGGTTGTCACGGCGGCTTCTTTTTCAGCCATGATCGCGCCCATAACCGCGCCGATGATGGCTCCCATGATCACTTCGCCAATCGTCCAGTAGAGATAGCTGTAGCCGCTGATATCGATGGAGGCGTACCAGATGAACGCTTTGGGGACGTTCAGAAATATCATATAGGAGACGCCGTGGTGTATGCCTTTCATCAGGTTTTTCTGCGTGGCAAACCGATTGAAGAAATAGACCCACAAGTAAGACCAGACCAGGAATCCTACCGCCATCCAATGCATGCGCTGCACCATTATTTCTTCTCTCAGTAATCCGTCAGGATGGGAATTGTAAAAGCCGGTGAGAATGATCGCATGCAGCACAAATTCCAACGCGTACAGCAGGATAAATGTGACCAGTACTGAAAGCCAGAATTTCTTTGACATGATTTCCTCCGCTAAGTTAGGAAGAGACAACAATGTGTGATTTGGCTCATCTGCTAATTTAGAACAAAATACGATAATATCAATAGTTTTATTGGCAATCTGACATAAAAACGCCCCGATTGATTGGGGCGTTTTATCTGACTGCTGACTGCTGACTACTGAGTGCTACTTCAATAACACTCCCTTTCTCCTTAGTTTGACAGGGATCTCTCCTGATCCCGATAGGGTGAGTTCGATGATATAGATTCCGGAACATAAATTATCGGCATGCCAAGTCAGGTAATGCTGACCGGGCAGCATATTGGCTTCATACTCTTCATAAACGATCCGGCCCGAAATATCATAGATGGAAAGCTGGACGTCACTCTGACGTGCCAGATCGAAGGGGATGACTGTTGTCGCATTGAAAGGATTGGGATAGACAGGGTGTAACGTGAAATGATCAGGGTGGTGGTTTTCAGGTTGATCCCAGACCCCCAAAGAAACCTGCTCCCAGTCAATCATCTTGTTGTGATCGTCCTCCACCAGTAAAATGCTGATCTTGCCATCACCATCCATGTCGGCCAGGTGCGGTTGACGGTAATCTGAATAGGCGAGAAGATCCGATTCCCAGGCAAAATCAAATCCATTATCCTCCCAACGCCAGACAGCCAATACAGAATTTGTTCCCGTTGGACCACTGGGTGTGTATGAAGAAACGATCGCAGGCGCCTCATTGACATATCCATAGTTGCTGAAATCAATGTTTCCATTCGAATGACCAATATCGATCCAGATTACACTACCGTCCATCAATCCCGTACCATCCCAAACAAAGGCGGCGCCCGCGCCGATGGTAAATCCCTCGGCGAACAGATCCAGGTCGCCATCATCATCGAAATCTTCGATAACGGGGCAGGCACAGCGGATGTTCAGATTCGTCTCCAACCAGTATAGTTCTAATTGGACAGAACTGCCTGAAATATTACGGTAGAAAGGGACGTCGACCGGATCGGTGCCACCCAATAAGATGTGATTCCCTTCCACGATATCGACTGCGCCGTCGGCATCGAAATCACCCACCGCGATGCGAGCGGTCGGCCAATTTTGCCAGACGCCATCCAATATGTCCATATTCAACATTTTGTCAATCGTGTCCTTTTCCACGAATTCACACACCCAGAAAGCGCCGGGAGGATTCAGATCGGGAGTAGCTAAGGATGCGGTAAATTCCAGCACGCCGTCCTGGTCCATATCGGTAATTTTGGCGTCGCCAACACCACGAGGAAAAACAAAGTTCGACCTGTATTCAATATATTCGCCGGGCGCTGAAAATTCCCACCAATAACAACTATCATAGGTGAACAGTAGTTCATTCTGGCCATTCTGATCGATGTCTGTTACCATAAAAAAGGTGACAGTAGGACAAGTTCCAGCGATGGGATCTGTGAATAACTCATCCATGAAGAGTTCGTAGGTGTTGTCGCCTGCACATTTATAGATGACAATATGCGCCGTATCAGCGAATCTACTCTCTTCCCATAAGGAAATGAACTCCATCACTCCATCTCCGTCAAGATCCCCGACGGTGCACTGCCACGTGCACTCGGGATATTCCTGGCTTTCCCAAACAATCTGAATATCGATTTCGTCGATGATGCGAGGTGGGCTGTGAGAAGTTGAGTTACGCAGATCACCTCCCAGATCCAAACTACCGCGGCGGAGATAAAACAACTCTTGGGAGCCATCGCTGAAGGTCACCTTCAAAGG
>JAHJDJ010000075.1 GCA_018812585.1 bacterium | reverse complement strand
TTCTTGCATGATAATGACAGGCTGCATTTTATCTGTGAATTCGGTATAAATATACCTCACAATGGAGTGATTTGCAAGGACGTTATTGAGGAACTAACTTTAGTGTGTCTACACCTTCAGGTCACGATTGAGGGCTTTTAAGCCTATCGTCAGAGGGATGAGGGTGCCGAGGATGCTGAAAGCGATGAAGAGGATGACGGCTGTCGTCCATTCGGAAAGGGGGAAGAGGGCTGTGAAGGTGGAAGCTTTATAGGTCAGATAGGTCGGCCAGCCGAAGATGGTGGTCATCAGCACCATGAAAACCAGGCTGATGAAGATGCAGAGGATGCCGCCGGGAGTATTGGCGATTCTCATCGGGTTACTGGCGGTGAAGTCTGCGAAGAGAGCGCCTAATCCTAATGCCAGCGCGGTCAACGAGAAGGTGGCAAAAAAGACGCAGATCAGGGAAGCTTGAAACAGCGCCGGATGAATATGCAACACCCAGTTGCCGATAGTTAACATTGAACCTGTGAGAATAAACAGGGGAATGAACGACTGCCAGAATTTTGACCAGAGAAACACTTCCATGGAAACAGGCGCAGCTTTTATAAGCCAGAATCCCTGGCCTTCTAAGCTGACTACCGGATAAACGAAACGCCCTGCCAGAGCGGCCGCGAAGTAACAGGAAAAGCAGAAATTGGCGTAGAACAAAAGAATCTGCCAGAAGCTCGAGTTAAGGTCAAAGAAGCCTGGCAGGTGGATAATGTTGATGATATAGATCGCCCAGAAACCGAGCAACAGGAAAGCTTGCCCCCATTGCAGCGGATAGCGGCGGAACTCCAGCAGATCCTTCCGTAGAAAAGCGCGATAGATGGGGGAGATCCATCTTGTGAGGAATCCGAAATTGAGGCGCTTAGCCTGTAAAGATGGCGTTCTCGATGGAGCATGATCGGCGCCTGCCAACCAACTGCGATAATAAACCGCTCTCCCCATGTCCAACGTTAACAGAACGATTAATGCAGCCAGGCCAACCAGGGTCAGTACCACCCGCTGCAGGAGATCCCAGCGCGCCTCAAGGATGGAAAGAAATCCGCGCGTGATCAGTTTGTGGGGCAGGAGCGATGGATCATTGGCCTGGCCGGTTTCCACCAGGCTGAGCAGATAGCCTAAGCCTTTCTGCGTGGCCGACTGATTCGAGGAGATCAGCAGAGCGCCGGCCAAGACCATGATCAGCAGAAATACGATCCCCCAGGTGAACAACTTCCGGCGTGGAATTCCGCCTAAGACCCAGCGCAGCAGCAGGGCCACGACCACTCCGACCGAACCAGATATTAAGACCAGCGGCAGCATGAGACCGCCGAATAACGTCATGTAAACCGGCCAGTCCACGTCGAAATAGACGGCGTACGAGAGCACGAACGGAACCATCAGGGCAATCAGCGCCCAGGAGCTGTAGAGGATGACTTCAAAGTATTTCGCGGTGAAAATAGCGCCGTATGAGACTGGCAGGGTCAACAGCAGCGACAGTTCTCCCTCATTGTAGAGCATGGAAAGAGCGGTCAATGCTGTAGAGATCATCAGCGCCAGGAAAAAGAGCAGGAATGCCAGTTCAAAAAAGCGGGCGATGACTAACCGTCCCAGGTCAGGAATGCCCATCAGATAATCGAATACATAGAGATCGAAGCGGTAGATCAGAAAGGCGATTGTAGCTGCTATGACGACTGAAACCAGCGTGCCAAAAATACGCGCCAGTGACAAGCCGCGCAGCACGCCGATCATATCGGTCAGCTTCAGATCGAGCAGAATCAGCAGCGCGCGCAGGTCGTACAGGATGGTCATGGCTGAACCTGAATCTGTTCTTCTGTGATGCGCAGGAAGGCGGCTTCCAGATCCGGATCGCCGCTGTTTTTCAGGTCAGCGAAAGTGCCTTCTGCAATCAGTTTGCCGTGGTTGATGATGGCTAAGCGCTGGCAGAGTTCTTGAGCGATAGGCAAGATGTGGGTGGAGAGAAAGACGGTCGATCCGTTATGCGCTCGTTCCCGCAGGACGTCCTTGATGATCCTGGCGGATTTGGGATCCAGCCCCACCAGCGGTTCATCCAGAATAATCAGCCTGGGATTATGAATCAGTGCGGCAGCCATAGCGGTCTTCTGGCGCATCCCCTGGGAGAAGCTTTCGATCCTTTCATCCAGCCACCTGCTCATGTCCAACTGCGAGGCGATCTCTTCGATGCGCAGCTTCATCTCGGAAACTCGGATGAGGTGCAATTGCGCCTGGAACTCGATGAATTCACGCGCCGAGAGGCGGTCGTAGAGGAAAGGCTGGTCGGGCACGTAACCGATGTACTGCTTGGCGTAGCGCGGTTTTTCCGCCATATCGATGTCGTTAATGAAAATCTGACCAAAGGTGGGCTGCAGAATGCCGGTGATCAACTTGATGGTGGTGGTTTTCCCTGCGCCGTTGGGGCCCAGGAAGCCGAAAATCTGGCCCGCGGGGACTTCCAGATGCAGGCCGTCCACGGCGCGTACTTTGACGAAATCTTTAGTGAGGTTTTCCAGACGAATCATGGATAATCAATATGAGGGGTTAAGGTCTCTGCCGCCACGATAACTAACGTGATCTCAAAAATATACGGTTTGTGCAGGAAAAAGACAAGGGAAAAGTGCGGGGTGTTTTGGGGGGGAGTGTGGGATTTATATCAAATATCAAATTGAAAATGCTAAATTGAAAATTGGGGGAGCCGGGTGGCCGGGACAGCTTTCGACGTAGTCGACCACCGTAGGTGGGATGTCCCGGACAAATAGTTATCTGGGCTGTCACGGAGACTTCCGTGACTAGGGGACTGCGTCAAGGCGTGGCCATGACGCCCAGAGAATGACGCTTGTATCCTGCCATCAGGAGGTAACTCCTGACGCTACAGGAAAAAAGCCGGATTGAGGACAATC
>JAHJDJ010000074.1 GCA_018812585.1 bacterium | reverse complement strand
GTATTGTATATGGCTGCTTTATCAGCTTCAAAGTTCAACCCCAAGATCCGGGTGTTTTATGAGAGGCTGCTTGGAACGGGTAAAGAGAAGAAATTAGCACTTACTGCTTGCATGAGAAACTTATTGGTCATCATGAACGCCATGGTCAGAGACAACTCTCCCTGGTGCTGTTCTGCCATTGATTAACTATTGACTTCTATCACAGTTGTTCTGAGCAAGCGCAGCGAGCGTAAGAATCTCGGCCAGATGGGCAAAGATCCCTTTGTATAATCATTTATAATAGCCGTGCCTAAAGTGGGATCCAGCACATGCAGGCCACATACGATCGTAATCCGAAGGAATGCTGCAATGAAAATACTCATGCGATGGTTATTGGCAACAGGAGCTTTCTTCATTCTACATGCCTGCGACTTGAATTCTCCAAGCAATGAAAACTGTTCCAGAATTGCGTATACGTTTTACTCAAATATAGAGGGGAACAATGGAGACATTTACTCCGTCTGCGCGGACGGCAGTGACGTAACCCGTTTGACCGTCGACCCTGCCTATGACGGTATGCCGGCCTGGTCGCCGGATGGCACGGAAATAGCGTTTGTCTCTGATCGCTCCGATGCGGTGCAGGTATACCGCATGGGAGCGGATGGTGGTAATGTCAGCCAGGTCACAACCGATTTGCAGAATGACGATCCGGTCTGGCTGCCGGGCGGTGAACAGATCGCTGTCCGCACCACGGACGGGCAGGGATTATGGTGGTGGCGAGTTATTGACCTGAATACCAACCAGATTGTCGATTTGACTGAAGCCAGTTATGACTTTTTTTATCAAAAGCAAGCCTGGTCTCCGATTAGTCAGGAAATCGCCTACATGTCCATGACAGAACAGCTGGAACGCAATGACGGCTCCAGCCAGATCCACGTCAAGGCGATGGATGGAAACTACGAACGCGCGTTGACTGATAATATCTGGGCTAACGTCAATCCGGTTTGGTCGCCGGATGGAAGGCAACTGGCTTTCCTGTCAGAAATGCACGGGGAATACAACATTTTCGCGTTATATGTGATAGATGTGGAGGGGGGGAATTTGCACCAGATCAGCGAACCAATTTACACAGAGAGCGCTGTCTTTTCCTGGTCGCCGGATGGAAAGCAGATCGCGATTGGGGATGTTTACCTAGGCCGGATTTTATTGATCGAGGTATCCTCGGGCAAGAGCAGCGAGTTGCTGCCGGCGGAGAAGGGGGTGTCGATGATGGACCCGGCCTGGCAGCCGTAGGTGGTTTATCTTTGTGATATAAGAAATAAAATCACGGATAGACACAGAAGAACACGGATATATTTTTATATTGTCATTCTAAGCGAGCGCAGCGAGCGTGAGAATCTTGGCCAGATGGGCAGGCCATCCTTATAGCGGAATCAGCTTGATTGAGAGCAACAGGGCGCATTTCTACCTGTACCCAGTAGTTTTGGGTAAATGCGCCACTTGTCTACATTGAAGAGTGTATTTGCAAATGCGCCGCCTAAAAGAAAAATCACAGCGTGGGCATTAGGAAGAATTGTTTTCGCGAGGTTTGCGAAGCAAGCCGTGGCGATCTCGTAGATACTCAACCAGCAGCCGTCCATCCAAACGGTGTGCAAGCAAGGTAAAAAAATGTTAATAAAAAGTGTGCCTGTATTGCGGGCCATCTGTGTAGATCGAAAAGAAAATCTGTGTCCATCTGTGGCTGATCCATATCACCTCATACGAATCAGTTATAATCTCCCCGTGAAGAAAAACCATCGAAACCTTATCCTCTCCTTACTTCTCATGATTGTCCTCCTGGCGCCCGTCTCCTGCGCCGGGAAAACACCGGACGAAACGCCCACCCCCACCCTGGAACCCACACCCACCGAAGCGCCCATGGCGGCGCACGTCAATGGGGAGGGCATCCTGCTTGCGGAATACGAAGCCGAAATGCAGCGCTATCAGGCCGCGCTGCAGGCCACCGGTGAAACCTTTGATCCGGCTGCTGCTTCGCAGGAAGTCATGGACGAACTGATTGATCAGACCCTGCTGGCGCAGGCCGCCGCTGCGCAGAACTACAGCGTGGATGAGGCTGCCCTGCAGGCTAGGATAGATGAGCTGGCCGGCGAGATTGGCGGCAGCGAAGCGCTGCAAACCTGGATGGCGCAGAATTTCTACAATGAGGAAAGCTTCCGGCTGGCGCTGCGCCGCGATATGGCCGCCACCTGGATGCGCAATCAACTCATCGCCGCTGTACCAACCGCGGTCGAGCAGGTGCACGCCCGCCAGATCCTGCTGGAAGACCAGAGCGAAGCCGAGAACGTGCTGCGCCAGCTGCAGGCTGGCACGGCATTCGACACGCTGGCCTATGAATATGATGCCCTGACCGGCGGGGAGTTGGGCTGGTTCCCGCACGGCTACCTGCTGCAGCCGGACGTGGAAAATACCGCCTTCAGCCTGGAAGCCGGAGGTTACAGCGGAATTATCAGTACTTCCTACGGCTATCACATTGTGCAGGTGATTGAAAAAGATGCCCAACACGCCCTCTCGCCCGACGCGCTCCTTTTTACGCAGCGCCAGGCGCTGGAAAGCTGGCTGGAGCAGCAGCGCTCCCAAAGCACCATCGAACTTTCCATCCCATAATCTTTTTACGGATGTCTTATGAGTACTGATTACTTACAAACCGGCCGCCAGGTTTTGCGTGATGAAACCGAAGCTATGCGAGGCCTGGACGCGGCGCTGGATGAAAGCTTCAACCGCGCCTGCCGCCTGATCGATGATTGCGCCGGCAGGGTGGTGTTCATCGGTATCGGCCATTCCGGCCATATTGCCGCCAAATCCGCCTCCAGTTTT
>JAHJDJ010000073.1 GCA_018812585.1 bacterium | reverse complement strand
TGGATCCGCCTGCTGTTACAAAAATGACCAGAAAAAGAGACTAACCGGAAAATATTGCTTGACTTTATCATTTTTATTCGTTATATTTTCTCGTTGAAGCTAAATTTGTGATAATTTACACAAAAGGAGGAGTCACATGAAATTTTTAGCTAGTGTATCACTCGTCGTACTCTGCTTATCAGTAGCGGCATTTGGTACCACGTTTCTGGTTCCCAGCCAGTATACGACCATCCAGGCTGCGATTAACGCCTCCAGCAATGGAGATACAGTTTTAGTCGCTGCTGGAACGTATTCCGGCACCGGGAATAAGGCGCTGGATTACGGCGGACGTAACATCGTAGTCATGTCCGAAACAGGGGCCGAAAACACCATTATCGACTGCCAGGGAAGCGGCAATGGCGCCTACTTCCATACTGCAGAGACCGAAGCTGCAGTTTTCGCAGGATTTACCATTAAAAGTGGATCGAATACCTACGGCGGCGGTATACGAATTAACAATGCCAGCCCCACAGTAGAACGCTGTATCATCCGCAATAACAGCGGATCTTATGGCGGCGGTATCTATGTCAATGGTGGTAATCCTGTATTCCTGCATAATACCATCGTCGCTAACAGCGCCACTAATGGCGGCGCAATGTATGCAACCGGCTATGCCAACCCGGTGATCAGCAGTAATATCATTGCCACCAACACCGCCTCTGGTTGAGGCAGCCTTTGCAGTGGGATCTACTGCGTCAATGGAAATCCAGAAATCGAGTACAACGACATCAACAACAGTGGCGGTAATTTCTATGGAGCCGGCACACCTGCCGGAGCTGGAACTATCACCACAACCAACTATAACGGCGATCCTTGCGATCAATACTACAACATCTTCCTGAATCCAAACTTTGAACTTGGTAACTACCGCCTGCAGAGCAACTCACCTTGCATCGACGCGGGTGATCCGGCCCACGACTATGATCCGGATAACACGATTGCAGATCAGGGAGCGATCTTTTTTATGTCACCCCCGGTGAGCCTTGACTTGACCCCTTATGGCACCCCTATCTTCCTCCCCAGCAGTGGTGGTGATTTCACTTTCGACTTCTATATCGAAAACATCACCGATTCGACGGTTGTAGTGGACGTTTGGGCTGAGGTGACTTTACCAAACGGTTCAACCTTTGGTCCGCTGATGATAAGAACACTTACGTTGACAGCAGGCTCCTCTCTTTCTCGTCAGTTGACTCAGACTGTGCCGGCAAATGCACCATCCGGATATTACGTCTATAAGGCGAAAGCTGGTGAGCATCCTGCCTTGGTTTACGCCTACGACAGCTTCAACTTCGCTAAATTGTCGGATGACAGTGTGCCCGGTCACGCGTATGATCAGTGGAATCTGTTCGGCTGGGAAGTTGAAACGGTAGAATCAGAAGCGCCTGCAACATTCGCGCTTCAACCTGCTTATCCCAATCCCTTCAATCCTGAAGCCCATCTGACGTTCACATTGCCGGAAGCGCAGCGTGTGTCGTTGAATGTCTATGATACAGCAGGCCGTCAGGTTGCCACACTCTATGATGGCTGGTATAATGCCGGCGCCCATCATGCGGTCTTCAGTGCGTCTCATCTGCCCAGCGGTATCTATCTCGCCCGCCTGAATGCCGGTGAGTTTTCAGAAACACAAAAGCTCATGCTGGTTAAATAAGAGCTACTCCGTTATCACAGCCCCTGCAATGCGGGGGCTTTTTTTTATATTTATTCATCGTAAACTACAAAAAAAGGGCGTCCTTAATAAATTCTTTTCTTAAGACTCCCTCAGAGAATTTTGCTTGACATGATGAAACAAATTTCGTAAATTTAACTTCTATCTTTGTAAACTCAAATTAATCGGAACTACAGAGTCGTAATGGATCTCAAAAAGTATCATCGTTTAACCGCGGCGATTATCTTCATTGTTACGCTGATCATTTATTTAATGACGGTGGCACCAACCCTGTCCTTCTGGGATTGTGGTGAATTCATCGCTTGTTCGGTGACCTTAAGCGTGCCCCACCCACCGGGCTCACCGCTTTACCTGCTTTTAGGTAAAATGGCCGGTATGTTCCCCTTTGGTGATATCGGGTGGCGCGTCAATTTAATCAGCGTACTTGTGTCGGCTCTCATTGTCATGCTGCTTTATCTGACGGTTGTGCGGTTGATACGCCTCTATCGTGGACCGGAAGAGTCCACAGAGGATGCCTTAATCGTCTATGGCGGGTCAAGTATAGGAGCGTTGGCGTTCGCATTTACGCACAGTCACTGGTTCAACGCAGTAGAAGCAGAAGTGTACGGGATCAGTCTTTTCTTCACCGCCATGGTATTTTATATGATCGTGCGCTGGAACGATGAGGCTGATGATCCCAAAAGCGACCGCCTGTTGCTGACTATTCCATATTTCATCGGTTTATCGATTGGCGTGCATTTGTTAAACGTTCTGGCGATCCCGGCCATTGCCCTCGTTATTTATTTCAGGAAGAATGAGTTCAAGTGGTCGACATTCTTAATTATGGTTGGTTTAACCGGCTTGGCTATGATGGTGGTCTATCCCGGCGTCGTGAAATGGCTGCCGGCCACTTTCAAAGTTAATGTCGCCATTCCGGTAATAACTTTCCTGGTTTTACTTTATAGCAGTTATCACTTCCTGAAAGCTAAAAAACGGATCTTTTCTCTGGTATTGGTTTCGATGCTGCTGATTGTATTGGGCTATTCGACTTACGGCGTGATCTTCATTCGTTCCAACCTGGATCCACCGCTGGATGAAAATAATCCTGATACCATCGAGAGATTCCTGTCTTATCTGAACCGGGAGCAATACGGCGATGTGGGCATCTTGCCGCGCCGCTGGAATAATGATCCCAATTACTCCAGTGAAGCTGATTTCTTCTGGAATTACCAGGTCAACCACATGTATAATCGCTATTTTCTCTGGCAGTTTGTAGGACAGGAAGGCGATTTCCAAGGCGCTCAGGTGGATTTCAGCAAATTCTTCGCTCTGCCACTCTTGCTGGGGCTCTTCGGATTGGGACACCACATCATACGTGATCGGAAACGTTCTCTGGTGGTGTTTTCCCTCTTCTTCCTGACAGGGTACGCGATTATCCTCTACCTGAATCAGGATAATCCCCAGCCGCGTGAACGAGATTACGCATATACCGGCAGTTTCTATGCTTTTGCGATCTGGATTGGCATCGGCGCCCAAGGGCTCCTGGCCTATGCCTCTCGCTATCTGAAAATCAAAAAAGCCTCGCAGTTAGCTCTCCTGCTGGCAGCTCTTTTCATTCTGATACCCGTGAATATGCTGGCCAAGAGTTACCGTATGCACGACCGCTCAGGTAACTATGTCGCCTGGGATTATTCGCGCAACATCTTAGAAACTTGCGAACCAAACGGCCTGATCTTTACCAATGGCGATAACGATACCTTCCCACTCTGGTATTTACAGGAAGTCATGGCAGTGCGCCAGGATGTGCGTGTCGTGAACCTGTCACTTCTGAATACCGGGTGGTACATCAAGCAGTTGCGGAATCGCGAACCGAAAGTACCAATATCGTTCAGTGATGATTACATTGACCGTTATCTCGATCAGCATGATCTGACGGCGCTGCGCAAACGCTACTGGCCCAAGAACCTCCCGGAACAACCAACGATCGTCAGTGTGCCGACGCCTGACGGTGGCAGTTTCGAGTGGGATGTTCCGGCGACTATGCATCTGCCGACAGGGCCAGGCGATACCGGCGAGAACAACTTCCTTCGTGTTCAGGATATCATGATCCTGCACATCATCAGTGAGAATAATTGGAAAAAGCCACTTTATTTTGCAGTGACAGTTTCCAACAGCAACATGCTGGGGCTGCAAGATCACCTGACCATGGAAGGATTGGCTTTCAAGTTTGTGCCCGAAAAGGGCAACAAAATAAATCCTGAAAAGCTGGCGGAAAATCTGCTGGATAACTATCGCGATTATTACCGCAACCTGGATGATCCCAACGTTCACTACGACGATAACGTTTTCAGGTTGCTGCAAAATTACCGCAGCGCCTATCTGCAGTTAGCCTCTTATTATCTGAAGCTCGATAGACCCGGCGGCGACGCAACCTACGATCCTGTACGCTCGCCGGATGAAAACTACGAAGACTTCTACGCGTTCTCTGACCGGGATAAAGTCCTCTTTATCCTGGATACGATGGAAGGGGAACTGCCCAGTACGGTGGTGCCCATCAGCTCAGAGGAGATCGTGCTGCATATCGGCCAGCTTTACAGTGATCTGGGGCGTCCCGAGGAGTTGGAAGCACGTCTGCAGCGACTGTCTTCACAGAAAGATCTCACACCGGATGAACTTTTCCGCTATGGAGCTACCTATTTGCGCTGGATGAACGATACGACTACCGCAGAAAAGATGTTCCGCCGAGTTCTTGAAGAGGACGACAGCCCGGAGATGAAGCTCGAGGTGGTTACGGCGTTTAACCAATTACGGATGGCGGATGAAGCAGTCAGCCTCTTAGACGAAGTCGCCGAAAGTAAAATGGACACTCAAGTCAAGACTCGTGTGGCGACTCTCTACCTTCACTTAAATCAGTTTGATACCGCCCGGCAATATTTTGAAGAGCTGGCTGAAACCAATCCCGGAGATGGTTCGGTTATTGGCGGGTTATTATCAGTTTACGAACAGCAGAAAGATCATCCTAAATTTAAAGAGCTGCTCGAATCCTGGGTTGCCTCGCATCCTAATGACCAACAGGCACAGCAGCGCTTACTACGATTCAACGAAATGTATCAGGATAGCATTCAGTGACAAAAGTGAGTCAATGCAGAGTCAGTATTGTTATCCCGCATCTTAAAGATCTGGAAATATTAAAGGATTGTTTAACCAGTATTTATAATTCTGATTTTCTGGATTTTGAAGTAATTTTAGTCGATAACGCATCGACTGACGGCAGCAGTCAGGCTGTCGTGAAGGATTTTCCTGACGTACGATGCATCCGTTTGGTTAAAAACCTCGGCTATGCTGGTGGCTGTAATGTCGGCATTGAAGCGTCAAAAGCAGAATTCGTACTTCTGCTGAACGACGATGCGGTTATCGAGCCGAATACGATTGGTGATCTGGTCGCAGCGCTTGAAGCCGATTCCCAGGTAGCGGCAGCGCAGCCGAAACTGCTGAATATTAAGACGCCTACGCATTTTGATTATGCGGGCGCTTGTGGCGGGCTCATTGATATCTTCGGCTATCCTTTCGCTTTTGGAAGGACCTTCATGGTTTTGGAGAAAGATGAGGGCCAATTTGATACGCCATCGGAGATTTTCTGGGCCTGTGGTACTTGCGTCATCTTTCGTAGGTCCATATTGAGCGAAGTTGGTCTTCTGGATGAGGACTTCTTTGCCCACATGGAAGAGATTGATCTGGCATGGCGCATCCATCTCGCCGGATATAAATTGATCCGCGTGCCTCAGGCAGTCGTTTACCATTTTTCGGGTCATACTTTGCCGAATACGCAAAGTAGCAAAATGTATTTAAATCACCGTAACAGTATTGTTTGTTTACTGAAGAACTATCAATGGGCACAACTGGTCTGGATTTTGCCGCTTAGAATTGTCTTGGAGTGGGGTACGATCATAGCTTCATTCCTGCGTGGAGACTTCAGAAGAGGTCCCGCGGCATTGAAAGTCCAGCTTTTTCTGCCGATTTTACTATATAAGTCGCTTTCCAAGCGTAGCGGCATCCAAAAGCTAAGACGAGTCAGCGATCGCCAGATCATGAAAAAGATGTACTGGGGGTCTGTTGTGTTTCAACATTTCGTCTTTGGTAAGACAAAAACTGCGCAAATTTTGCATCAAAACGAACTATAATACCGCTTTTTGCGTAATACAGGAGGAAAGATGCGCTTGCACCTTTGGTTCACTACACTTTCTATCGCACTGATCATCTGCCTGGCAGGAACTGTCGCCGCCGGTGATTTTCCCCACAAGTATGGTATCGAATTTCGCGGGGGGTACGGCCTTTATCTGAACAACAACGATCCCAACAATTACGTCGAGGGATTCACCGGAACAACCGGTTACACCCAAAAAGAGTTCACTGAATCTGCAGGAGCTTTTTCGGGTGGTTTCTCGATGTTGTACAAAACTCATGACTTCTTTGCCTGGCACATCGGTATGAACATCATGGGCTCTGACAGCGCCACGGCCGTTGCTGAGCAAGCGGGAAGTCAGGATCAGATGGCCCGTGTTTATATGCAGACGGTAGAAATTTTCCTCACCGCGAACTACTACTGGCACCTGGCGCCGCGTTTTAACCTGCAGTTCGGCGCTGGTCCATCCTTCTACCTGGCTTCCCTGGATCGCGAAGCTTTAGGTGGATCTGATGCAGTTTATGGCGAGTCGTTCTACAGCGCTCACGGTCGTACCTTCGGCTTCCTTGGCAACATTTCGGCGGAGTTCTTCCTGAGCGACGCCATCTCGCTGAAGCTGGGCGGTGGTTATCGTTTCGCGCTTCTGGACCGCTTCAAGTATAATGTCGAATACCCTGATCCGGAACAACCCTTTGTAACGATCAAGAAGGGTACAGTTGCGTACTGGGCGGATTCGTATGACTCATTTGGGGTAGATTTCAGCGGCGCTTTCGTAGAATTAGGCCTGCGGATCTATTTCGAACCAAATGTCTGGAAGGATAATGATTAGAGCCTCGGTGGAGGATTTTTCTTCGGTTCTCGAGGAGATCCCCTGCCCGCTCTGCGGAAATACTTCCCACCAACTGCGTCATTCGGTCCGGGACCGGCTGAATATACCGCTCTGTCTAACATCTGGAAGACCGCAGGATCTGACATACTCAATTGTCGCATGTTCGTCCTGCGGTCTTTTATTTCTCAATCCGCGTCCTAAACTTTCCGAACTGGCACGTTTCTATGACTCAGAAGACTACGATCCGCACACTGGATCGGGAAGTGGATGGATGGGTAGGTTGTTTCACTT
>JAHJDJ010000072.1 GCA_018812585.1 bacterium | reverse complement strand
GTTTCTTCCTGCTCGGCGGACTTGGAAGTGTCGTGGTAGAACTTGGGTTCAGTCGTCGTGGGAACGATGATAATCTGGTTTTTTTTCCCTTTACCAGGCTTAACCAGACGGCCGATCCGAATGCGCTTGGGGAATCCATCTTCCTGGCGCTGTTCATCGCGCTCCAGCAGATCATCCAGAGTCTGCAAGGCCACTTGCGGCGCCGGGTTTGAAAGAGAGAGCTTTTGCAACAAGGGCAGATCGAACCTGTCATACAAGGCGTGCGGCTGTTTCATCGTATTATGCGGCGAAATTACCGGCCTGGTTGCAGGCTTGGTTTTCAATTCCCGGAAGATTCTATTTTTAGGGTCTTTATCCACCGTGATTATCCATTCGGTTTAACGATTCAGGCGGCATCATCCTGGGTGCAGAAATATTCAATGGTCTTCTGGCTGCAGGTTCCGCAGTAACCCAGCTTGTTGGTCATGGTGTCGATCATGCGATTGTGCAGTTTCTGGTTTTCTTCGTTGGTGCGGTTGGAAAGGGCCCCCACCAGACTGCCGGCGCCAGCCACGTCAGATTTGAGGCGAACGTCGGTGACCGCTTTGACTAGATCATTGTTGTCCATGAAGTTATAGTTGGGATCTTTGATGATCTTCTGGCCGTAAATCTTGGTGATCGTGGTGCGGTAGGACTGTTTTTGCTCCTCGTTTTTCAGACCTAGACGGGATTCGACACTATTGATGAATGTTTCGTCGATTTTCAAGGGTATGAGTTTCCCGGTCTGCGGATCTTTATATGTCCAGATTTTATCAGGCCCTAAGTTTTTTGCGTCGATACCGATGACCATGTTAACGTAATTCAGGACATCCTTCTCGATGGCGGTCGGTTCATCCATATAAGCGTTGAAGATCGCTGTCATGATATTTTCGCGATGCAGACTTCGGCCAATCTTCAGGTCATTCTGGTATTTGGCGCGGTCGTTAGGATCCTGCACATAGTCCAAGATAACGCTTTCCAAAGCAGTGAAGATATCCCCGGCATACATGCACTTGCCTTCCTGAGTCTCAGAACGCTCCAGAAGGATCTGCAAGGCGCGCCCTAAGTTACGATGCCCCATGCCTTTCTGGCCGAAGCGTCTAGTAATGTCGGGATCGTTGTTCAGATCATTGATGACTTCCGCTAAAGTTTTGATGCTCTTTTCACCGGCGACCTCACCGGCGGAGAGTTTCATCATTTCGATAGGAGTCAGTTTATCCGATGGCGGCATGCGAGTCAGAATGACCGCCACGGAAACGGCGTAATTCAGGTTGGGATCGAGGTGTAGTTCTTCCTGAGTGAAGGTCGTCTTCTGCTGACTGCCGATAGCAAATCCGGTCAGTTTTTTCTGCTGTTTATAGTCAGTGTTATGCGCCATGTAGGTCAAACGGCAGCGGTCGACGATGGGGGCCTGCTCTTTTTCTTCGAGGAAGCGGGCGAATTCGGAATTATTGCTGGTGGCGATGATGAGGGTATCGAGCGGCCATTTAAAACCCTCTATTTCAATGGTGCGATTCTGGATGACTCCTAAGTAGACCTGAATCAGATCGCGCTTGTTCTTGAAAATTTCATCAGCGAAGTGAATGCCGCCTCCGGCCACGCGCGCTAAGGCGCCGCGCCGCAGATCGAAACGATAGGGGTTATTGGTATCGGTAACATGCAGTAAACGGGTGATCGATTCATCGCCCAGCAGATCGACAGCGGATGAAGTGATTTTGTCTTTCGCCGCGAATTTTCCGGTCAGTGTGCCTCGCGTTTCGCTGATGGGGATGGGCACGACTTCGATGAAATCAAGCATGGCAGCCAGATCGCCGTTGGCGTAATCTCTGATCTGATCCCAGATATAATGCGAACAGGCGCCCAGCGGCCGGTAGTTCATGTACAGCGTGTCGATATCTTTATCCTTGGCGCCGTGCCGCGTCAGGTATTCAATATTTTCATCTCGGCTTTCGTGCAGATTCATCGCCAGAATCATAGGATCTTCGAAGGTCTGCGACTCAATGGAGGTGATTCTCCCGTAACCGCCCAGTTTATCCAGATTGCTGAATTGGAACGTATAACGGCGGTTGGCAGGCTGCGCGATGAAACTGCGATAGAGGCCGTTCAGGTAGTCGACAAAGTAAGTCTTGCCATTTCCGGGTTCACCGATCAAAACAAAGGCCATTTCTGAAGAGGACCCCCCTTCAGAAGCATCCTTCACAAAAGAGACGAATGAATTGATCTCATCGTACATGCCGATGATGTACTTTGTGCCATCTCTGAAAACCAGGAAATCGTATGTGTTCCGACCGTTGACGGTTATCTTCTCGATCTTGCTGGAATCTTCCAATATCATACGGGTCACTGACTGGAAAACATTCTCAAACCGTCTTTCCCCTTTAATGACAGCCTTAGCATGAATCCCCAAACTTGACTTATCAATTGCCGGAGTCGCTTTTTTCGGGCTCATAACGGGTCACCTCTATAGTTCGATATTAGATTTATCTTTAAGCGTGAAAGCAATTAGTATGCCATGCAGCCGTTCGTTTTCGGTTCGATTCATAATATCGCAAAATATGGATTGAATGCTTCTTATATGTAAAATCCGTCTGCACGCTGAAAACAGCTAAATCTGACTGGCCGGCGGGCAGATTGTTCAAGTTTTCTACCCCCTCTATATTATTATACGCCTAAAGGTTCTAAAAAGTCAACGATTATCGAAGATATATCAGCAGGCAGACCGGAAAGGTATCATTTTTAAACTCCGGGTTTGAAGAAGTGTTGCGAGAAGCCGCCTGGATCGTTAACGTGAAGATTCGGTCGGTGAGGGAAAAGATTGAAGAGAGCAGAGGTATTGCTATGGGAATATTTATTCAAACGACCGATTCTTTTCTGCGGGCATCTCTTGATACTTAACGGTCTCTTCATCGGCAGAGATGGATACGCCGTCGGTGGTGGGACCGGTTTCCATCGCCATATCATCCATGGTCACTTCGATTCGATCGTCCAACTTTTCTTTCACGATGATCAACGAATTCCCCTGATTTTCATCTCCCAGTTTTCGTTTCAGGGTACATAGTTCATCGTTCTTTTCAAGGATGATTTTTTTCAAGACTGGCACGGAACCCAAGAGCTTTTTCAGTGTGGAGATGCGCGTTTGACTGGGTTCGTTATGGCTTTTCTTTTTCAGACTGTTGATGTATTTGACTAAGATATGCTGCAGGTTAGCCTCATTTACTTGTTCGACAGCATCATCGCCGAAAATACCGACGATATGCTGATAACTGGTATACGCGGCTTCCAGAGCTTTTTCGTTGCTTTCAATCATTTTCAGGTAAAAATCGCGTTTACCGACACGCACGGTTGTGCGTTGGCTAGTTGTGTTACTGCCAGCTCGTTTCAAAGTGACGCGCTGTCTGGCGATAATGTGCGATCCGCGCGCGTCTCTGATGTTGACATTTCTGCCGGAGATCATAGAATCTTCCACCAGGCCATCCAGATCGACATTCTTGCCAGCTAATATAGCAGAATGCTTGACGCCGTCATTTCCCACGATGGAAGAATCAGAGCTTACTTCGCCGCCATCGATGCGGCCGCGCACGGAGATGTCTTCTCCGGCGCGCAGGGTAGCGCCCTCTTCGATATCGCCGGCGAGGAAGATCTCTCCGCGCGAGGTAATCGTGGTCCCGGATCGGATGGTGCCTGAAATCTCTACGGAACCATCCAGAACGACATCTTCATCAAGCTCGTTTGCATTGATTTGCAACAGAGGTTTTACGGAAACCTCAATTCGTGCCGGGATGACTTTTTGACCCGCTAAAGTGTAGACTTTGCGGTTGGTGCGCACCATGGCGGCAACCCCTTCGCATGAAGCGGTCAGCACGTTGCCATCGACGGATCGTTTCGCGCCCGAACCGGCCGAGAGAACAAAATCGAGGCCTTTCATCGGGGGAACCGGTTCACCGAGGACGTTGATGCCTGCCCTTTTACCATCGCGCGGCGGAATCTTGCAGCATAAGATATCGCCGGGTTCCATTTTCCGGCTGTCAATGTATTCGTCCATGTCGGTGGAATCGCTTTTCTCTATCAGAAAATTGTATTCCAGCTCGGCGTCAACCGCTTCTTCAGGCAGTTCGCCGCGCGCAATAATGAAATTGTTGACAAAGGTGCGGTTCTTTATGACATACTGGACTTTTTCTTCCAGAGCTTTCCAATCGCACAGTGAGGGGCTGACGCCCACCTTTTGCAGCTCTCTGCGGATTCTTTCGACTGATATAACGTGATCAAACTCATCCATGAAAAAGAGGTCAACGGCGGCCATCATATCAGAAAACTCGTTGCCGCGGGGCGTTTTCAGTGACAGGAGGTGAACGCGCGGTTTTCCTTGACTATCAGAAATCCTGGTAATTGAGAGCGTCACGGACGTGCCCTCAACCGATTTCGCCTTGTTGAGGATTTCGCCCAGTTCGAGGAGTTCAACGGGCACGGCATATTCATCGACGATACGATCTTTGGCGCGGCGTATCAGCGAAAGGATCTGCTGATCGGATGATTTGGCGGCGGGAAGCAGGACTCTGATGGTCCAGGAGGAACCGTCGTGATCCAATACTTCAATGCTGTCTTCGATTTCAGTAACGATATTCATCTGCAACTCAAGTTTTTCTGATTTCAAGGGGTGGAAGAAAAGTACGGCAAGAGCGTGTTTATTGCAACAAAATATGCGTAAAATGAGACCTTAATATGATTTAATGGACCTGTGTGGATTTCTTAGCCTACCAAGCGGTCAAGGAGCGGAAAAAACCATAATTACTAGTAAGCATCTTTCACTCCCATTGTATCGAAACACTACTATGGGGGAAACCTCAGACTTTAAACTGTGAACTATCAACTTGTAATTTATACGCTTATAAATTACTCCCACTTTCGGCCCGTCTTTTGCGCAATTCATTGCGTCTAAACGATTTCCTATAAACCCAATTTGGAACGAGGACTCCATGAAGAAACTATTCACAACCCCCATGATATCTGCAGTGCTGGCAGTTATGGTGGCTCTGCTGGTGGGCATTACCAGCGGACGGGCGGAGAAAATCAAAATCGAAAAGCTGGACGATCTTCCCGAACACACGTATACTTTGAAAATCAAGGCTGCGGATCTGTTTGAAAATGACGCGGAGCTGATGAAGTTAGCCAAAGCTGTCGAAAAGGATCTGCTTGCTGACCTGGACAAATACGACATTCAGGACAAAACCACGCTGAAGGACTTTTACGGCCGACTGGGAACTGTGGCTCTGCTGGAAGAGCGCTGGGATGATTACCTGAAACTGTTGGAAAAACGCCGCATGCTGGAAGATAAAGAAGCTGCACGTTTGACGACGGGTCTTTTCGGCCAGTCGGTCATCAAGGCAAAGCGCTCCGGCGGCAATTTCGAGAAAATGCTGAAAGCGGAATACCAGAAAGCCGTCACCCCGCTGCCCTACGACATTGTCGTCGATGATTTGGAAGGGGCCAAGGGTCAATCGGAGATCATCACCGAAAATCTGTTGATCGGTATCATCAACGAACAGATTCAGCCGATTTTGGATAAATCGAACGGTGAAATTTCACAGGATGTGGCGACGCGCCTGGTCAGCATGAATTACATGACCCGGATGTACCTGCCCTATAAACACATCGTGACTGAGGTTCTGAGCGCTTATCTGGATGCTCATAAGGTGGTCAAGCCGGATATCTGGGCAAAGCGCGAAGTAACTTTGACTAAAAAAGATAAAGCGAAACCGGTCGTCATCGGGATCTGGGATTCCGGCGTCGATATGCCGATCTTTGCGCAGGAAAAAGTTGCTTTCGTGAATAAAAAGGAGAAGTTGAACGGTAAGGATGACGACGATAACGGTTATGTCGATGATTTGCATGGCATCGCTTACGATATCGATTCCTATAAAATTCCTGAACCACTCTATCCCTTAGAAGATACGGGCATGGATCGTAAGGAACTGCAGTTTTTGATGAAGGGATTGACTGACCTGACGTCGAATATCGACAGTAAGGAGTCTGGGGAACTGAAGAAAATGCTGGGAAGCCTGGGGCCTGATGAGGTAAAACCATTCATTGAAGGAATCAGCGCTTACGGTAATCACAGTCACGGCACGCATGTGGCCGGCATTGCAGCCCGAGGCAACGCGTATGCTCGCATCTTAGCAGCGCGTCTCAGTTTCGATCATCGCATGATTCCGCCTAAGCCGACCGTGGAAGCGGCTCGCCGTGATTCGGTGATGATGGTGGAAGTTGTGCAGTACTTCAAAGATAATAACGTGCGTGTCGTCAACATGAGTTGGGGCAACAGCATGGAAGAGATCGAATCTGCACTGGAAGCCAACGGCGTCAGCAACGCGGATGAACGCAAAGCTTTGACCCGTGAAATTTTCGAGATCGAAAAGGGCGGTCTGCTGAAGGCGATCAAGGAAGCTCCGGAGATTCTTTTCATCACGTCTGCGGGTAATTCCGACAATGACGTTAATTTCGAGGAATACATTCCCAGCTCGTTCGATCTGCCCAATATCATGTCGATCGGCGCCGTCGATCAGGCGGGTGATGAAACCAATTTCACCAGCTTTGGCAAGGTTGACGTTTATGCCAACGGTTTTGAGGTGATGAGTTACGTCCCCGGCGGCGATCAGATGGCGCTGTCCGGCACGTCGATGTCTTCGCCGAATGTCACGAACCTGGCAGGGAAACTGTTCGCCATGAATCCGAAATTGAAACCGGCCGACGTAAGGATGCTGATTGAAGAAGCAGCCGACGAAAAGAAAGCCGGAGATCGGGTCGTGAAGCTGATCAATCCCCAAAAGTCGATGGAACTGCTGAAAAAAATGTAAATAAACCAGTTACACAGAAGGCGGGTGGCTTGCGAAAGTCATGCGCCTTTTATTTTAGTGAAATCGGCATTACGGACTTGACACTATCATTTGTAATTATTACCTTGAGAGACGAGTAACCTGATAGATAATTCTGATGTCTAAACGTCAGAAGCTCAAATAATTTGGAGGAATACCATGCGTAAAGACCGTTGGGGATCGATATTGACAGCCGTGCTGATAATGGCGATGGTGGTGCTGGTTTGCAGCGCCAAGTTCGCTGCCGCGGAGAAGATTAAGATTGAAAAAGCGGATGATCTACCTAAACACTCATACAAAATTGAGATGAAGGTTGTAGATCTTCTCGCAGATGAGGCGGCTTTCAAGCAGTTCATGAATGAGGTCAAGGCAGATATTGAGGCAGATCTGAAGAAGTATGAGATTGAAGATAAAACAACTCTGAAGGGATTTTACGCCAATTTGGGGACTATCGCATTCATCGAAGGGCGCTATCAAGACTATCTGAAGTTTCTGGATATGCGTTTGGAACTGGAAGACAAAGAATCAGCCAAGCTGACTAAAGGCCTCTTTACCAGAGCTTACATCAACGTGCTTAAGTCTGGCGCCGAAGATACGCACCGTGCATTCCAAAAAGAATATAAGGCTATGGTCGAAAAACTTCCCTTCGAGACCGTTCAGTCTGATCTGGAAAGCTCCAAGGGAAGCGCAGAAATCGTGTCGGAGAATCTGATTTTAGGCATGGTGAATGATGTGGTGCAGCCGTCATTGGATAAAAATAACGGCGAGATGGATAAGGATCTTGCGAATTCCATCATCGGCCGTTATTTTACTCTGAATTATTATATACCCTATAAGGATGACGTTCTGGCGGTGTTAACGGCTCACTTAGATGCGAATAAGGTCGTCAAGCCGGACATCTGGGATGCTCGCGAAGTTACATTGACCAAGAAGGATAAGGGAAACGACGTCATCGTTGGAATCTGGGACGCGGGCGTGGATGCGGAAGTCTATAAAGACAACCGCTTCGTCAATAAAAAAGAGAAGCTGAACCAGAAGGATGACGATGGGAATGGATTCGTTGACGACCTTTACGGCATTGCGTACGATAAGCATGCCGATAAAACACCAGAACTGCTGTATCCCATCGGTAATGTCGATGATCGTCCTCGTATGCAGAGCTATATGAAGGGAATCACCGACCTGCAGTCTAATATTGACAGTAAGGAAGCCAGCGAGCTGAAGAAACTTCTATCGCAGATGAAACCAGAAGAGGTCAAACCTTTCCTGGAAGATCTGGGCGCCTACGGTAACCACTGCCACGGCACGCATGTCGCTGGCATCGCAGTGCGCGGCAATCCCTACGCTAAAGTGCTGGCGGCGCGGCTGACTTTCGACCACCATTATGTGCCAGTTGAACCGACCATCGAATGGGGTAAAAAAACCGGTAAACTGATGGAAGAAACCTGTCAGTATTTCAGAGATCACGGTGTCCGCGTGGTCAATATGAGCTGGATTTATACCCGCGATGAAATTAACGCAGCTTTAGAAGCGAACGGAGCCGGCGGCAGTATCGAAGAACGAAAAGAGCTGACCAATCAAATTTTCGATCTCATTGACGCAGGTCTACGTAAGGGCATTTCTGAAGCATCGGATATTCTCTTTATCGGCGGCGCAGGAAATGCAGATAACGACATCGCCTTTGAAGGCTTCATTCCCTGTTCGTACGATCTACCGAATCTGATGTCCATCGGCGCGGTGGATCAGGCGGGTGATGAAACGAATTTCTCCAGCTTCGGGAAAGTGGATGCTTATGCCAATGGGTTTGAAGTCATGAGCTATGTGCCCGGCGGCGATCGCATGGCTCTATCGGGCACTTCGATGGCTTCGCCAAATGTGACTAATTTAGCGGCAAAACTGTTC
>JAHJDJ010000071.1 GCA_018812585.1 bacterium | reverse complement strand
TACTGCTTCATCTTTGGTTATAACGGTGTAACCACCTTAGACGAATCCATCATCGATGATGGATACCAGATGCGTCAAATCGGCTTGATCGCTGAAGGCTGGGATGTTGCCCGAGGCGCCGATTCTTATTGCTATGTCATCGTTTCCTCGGACAATCAATACGGTCCGGTGCTGGAAATGTGTGACGGTTTACCTGCTCACAAAATCTTTCGCGAAGATGTGAAAGATATGGGTGAGTTGATCTTCGGATCAGACGTAGAAATTTTTGGGTTCTACTACCTGGCTCCGCTGGAAAACTGGTATCGAGTTTCGACATTAACCCAGAGTATCATCGTCAATCCGCGCCGTGCGGTATCCATTGAAGAATCTGAGTTTGTATCGTATCCAACCATCTACAATCTCGCCTCAAATCCAACCGCGCCGCACTACTGGGAATTTTTAACGACTCTTCCGGTTGCTGCCACCGACGATGAAGGCTACATACCCGACGTGCCCAATTTCAACCAGGAAGATACTGATTGCGGGCCGCATTCTTCCGCTCAAGCGGCCGGCTACTGGGATGATCATCAGTACATGGGCGGAGGTCCTTGGGATCTGCTGATCGACACCGATTTCTGGGGTCTGCGCGATGAGATGCGCTCGGCGATGGGTTGGGTTCCCGGCAGCGGTGTAACTATGGATGAAATCCGTGACGGAATCGAAACGGTCTGCAACGATGCAGCTTACAATAATAACTACAACTTCGATGTTATACTGTATAATAATCCTGCTTACAGCGTTCCCTGCGATGCTGTCGATGCAGGTCGTCCGGGCGTGATCGGTGTGCTGTTCCACCCGATCTATGGCAACCATGCCATGACGGTAGTGGGCTACAACGATACCCCGACTCAGATGATCCAGGTGCACGATAACTGGCCGCCCTCCAACGATGAACCGATGATTGACTGGGGTACCTGGATGGATGGTTTCGTGGATGTCTTCCCTGATGGCGGCGGTCCCACTCAACCGATCACCTTGGCCACCTTTTCCGCACAGTACAATGCCGGCGCCGTGCAGATTAACTGGACGACTGCCAGTGAAGCGGAATGCTACAGCTACAACCTGATTCGCAATGGCGCTCAGATCAACTCTGAACCGATCTTCGCCACCGGCGGTGAAGCTGTGACCACGCATTACCACTACACCGATAACACGGTTTCCAAGGGAAATACCTATACCTACGAATTGCAGACCACCTATATCGATGGGCGTTCGGAAATTTCTGCTGCGGCTGAAGTTCGTGCGGGAATGTACAACCTGTCTCAGAACATCCCGAATCCTTTCAATCCGACGACGACTATCAGTTACGAAGTTCCCTCTGCTGGTTCGGTTAAGCTGACGGTATATGATATCATGGGTCAGCAGATTGCATCACTGGTCAACGGTTACCAGGAAGCGAATGCCTACAAAGTGACCTTCAACGCTGCTAACCTGGCTTCCGGCATCTACATCTATAAGCTGGAAACCGGTGACTTCATCTCCATCAAGAAGATGGTTCTGATGAAGTAGTCAGCAATCAACAATTAGCTTTCAGTGAAGCGCCCCGATCCGTCGGGGCGCTTTTTTTTGTGTTTTTAGGGAGAGGGTCATTGCGAGCGGAATACCGACGCAGTCGGGATGAAGCGAAGCAATCTTCGCGGCCTATCGCGAGTGTCATTAACCCGCCCCGCGCTGCGTCGTCCGGCAGGGTCCGGATCCCCTTAGGAAAGGACGGGGCTCACCTGTGACACCCGAATACGCCAAAGGCGCACAAGTAAATGTCGGGTGGCCATCAGGAACATCCAAGTCGATAAATTGACTGAGTCGGGCTGCACGCATTGAATTTATTCAATTGAATTTTTAAAAAGTGAGCACCGGACTTTTCCCGAAGGGATGCCTTTGGCATAATCCGGTGCAGAGACGCAGGGGTGACATGGTCTGCGACGATGTTTTAGGTTCCGGGGGTGTAAGACCCGCCTGAGGCGGACAAGGTCCCGGCTACTAACATGGATGATGCTGGATTAGGCTGACCCTGCGTCTCAGAGCTGAAATCAACAATAGTAGCCGAAGGTTTTATACCTACGGCACTGAGACCGTCATTCTGCTTGTGCCGACGGTAGCTTGTTCAGAATCTGACGGGTTACCGATCGCCATCCACCAGCCACTACTTCACCACCACCCTCTTCACCCAACTGCCCGGGACATCTCCGACTGCGTCGGCTGGCTTCGCCAAAGCTGTCCCGGCCCCCCCCGGCTGCGGGGGGAAGCACCCCCCGCCTACGGATCGTCACTTC
>JAHJDJ010000070.1 GCA_018812585.1 bacterium | reverse complement strand
GCCCCGGCATCTGCAAACCGGAGGCTAAGGTGGCGACTTTTTGGCCAAGCAGGTTATAAACCGCAATCTCTGCTTTCTGTGGATAGGGGAGGTTATAAGAAATCCAGGTGATGGGATTGGCAGGATTAGGACCGATGCTGAACTGGATGCCATGATGAGGATCTAAGCTGAGGCGGGGTTGGACGGCGGAAGTATCTCCTGTTGTGTTGCGGAAGAAGAGGAGGCCGCCATGATAAGTGCCGACGATAAAATCACCATCCCCATCATTATCGAAATCACTAATTGATAATCCATGAAGATAAATCCAAAGAGGATAACTTTCAAAGTTAAGAAAATAATAGGTTTGAAATACCATATTTGCCATTGCAGGTGTCCCCATGTTGCGGTAAAAATAAATATTTGCTTCCCCTCCACTTTCGCTTATTGCGGCGATAAAAAGATCCAAGTCTTCATCATTGTCAATATCATAAAAGAACGAAGGGGAGGCAAGAATCGATGAGATTCCTTGCCAACTACTCGTTTGGTATACAAAATTGTAGTTTTCCGGCGTACCGGTATTTTCATAGAAGAAATATTCGCCATCCCAACTATCCGAAAGGAAAAGATCGTAATCATTATCGGCATCGACGTCTGCAAGACAGGGAGTGATCCCCACAAAAAAGTTACCCTGCACCAAACTTGATGAGACCAAACTGAAATCTGCATTCTGCGGTGTGCCGCGATTCCCATACAAGTATAAATCAGGTGGGGGAGGACTTGGAATTCTCACCGAACCACAGAATAGATCTGGATCTTGATCAGCATCAATATCACAGAAGAAAGGCATGATCCCATTGACGGAAATCCCCTGATATTGATGGGTGATTTCGAGGAAGTTTGCATCTGTAGAATCGCCAGTATTTTGGTAATAACTTAGTCGATTGCCACTGTTCCCGATGAAAATATCCTGATCCTGGTCGCCATCGATGTCAGTAATGGTGCATTTTGCGTAACGTCCAATATCCAGGCAGAGAAAGTTGGATGTGATCAGCTGCCAATCCGCCTGTGTCTGATTCCCAATATTTTCATACAGATAGAGATCCCCGGGGCTTATCCCGCTGTTCGCTTCCGTTCTTCCCACAAACAAATCAAAATCACCGTCACCGTCAATATCAGAAAACTCCGGGGAAGATGCTGCCCCAACATCGATCCCCCCATAATTATCTGTAACATGCGTGAAATTATATTCCGATGGTGTGCCATCATTTCTATAAAATAGAATCTTTCCATCATTCCCGCCAACAAAAAGGTCAAAATCGCCATCTGAATCGATGTCGCAGAATTCGGGATGGACATTCATTCCTGCGGAAATACCCAGAAATTGTTCCTCAATTAGATTGAAATTCCATTCCTGAGGAGTGCCTTCATTCAAATAGAACCGTATGAATCCATAATACGTCGATCCGGTAAACAAATCAAAATCACCGTCATCGTCTATATCACAGAAATTCATCCCCCCTGTTACCAAATAATTCATTCCATTTAGTGTATCGGTCACGTGACTGAAGCAAGGGAAAGTTGGTGTTCCAACATTTTCCCAGTAGTGTATAAGTCCAACCACGTCATAAGAAAACATATCCAAATCGTCATCGTTGTCCAGATCACAAAATATTGGGGCAATATAACCGTAGATGGAGTCAATCTCTATACCGGAATATTCAAAAGAGGTAATGTCAACATCAAAAACTTGTGGCGTTCCAGTATTTTCCAGGAACCAGATAGACCGTTCCTGTTTTCCTATAAACAGATCCTGATCCCCATCTGCGTCGATGTCACAGAGTTCTGGTTGGGTAAATGACAACCCTCCCAACCAAGGGGCGATGGGCTGCCAACCGTCAATCTCCACAGGTATCGCATCAAACTCCAGCTCAAAAGTGAATTCCTGAGCGAAGAGCAGGGTGGGGAGAAATAGGATGAGGATTGAGTACTTCATGGTGGTTGCCTTTAGCTGGTGTAGGGGCGATCCTCGGTGGTCGCCCTTTGGGTGGGGCAGGCACAGAGGCCTGCCCCTACATTTGATTCCGTAGTCGGGGTCGTCCCTGACCCCGACAATCGCTGGATCCCGGAACATTTGTCAACCTTCGGTTGCCAAGTCCGGGATACGATTAACAAGGGGTTGCAACCCCTTGTTGACTAATTACTACTATTTCAGCAACAACATCTTGCCAACACTATGATATGTGCCGCCGCGCTCCAATCCCTCCGCCGTTGTGCGATAGAAGTAAACGCCTGATGCGAGGTTTGCAGCATTAAAATGAACCTTCGGCCAACCGGCATTCTGCACACCAGCTCGATGTGTCCAGACTAACCGCCCGCAGACATCAAACAGATCAATGATTACACGAGATCTCTGCGGCAATTCCAGTGGTATCACCGTTGTTGAATTGAACGGATTGGGATAATTTTGTCCTGTCTTGAATCCCTGTGGAAGCTGCGTCACGGATTGGATTCCGTGTGTCAGACTTTTCAAGGCAAACGATCCCCGGCCGAAGCCGGAATATCGGGGAGCCACCGTGTTCTCCTCCATCGCCATTGTCTGTGGTCCAAGATCGATGACAATCTCCTCGTTTTCCGAGGCATCGAAGAGTTTTATTACCATCTCATCGCCTTCACCGTAGCCATCCACCTCATCAGGCGTGGCTTTATCATCTTTCCAAGTGGTGATCACCAAGGGGAAATCTCCGTTGAATATCCTGGAACCCACACATAATCCGGCTGACGTGAAGATCCCGAATTCATCGCCATTTTCCAGTTCGACGCCTTCCAAAGCCAGTGTGTCGATCACCACCGGATAGGACCAGTGAGTGTGTTTTTTGTACTGGAAATGCGAAGATGAAGCGGTCAGGTTCTGCGTTTCTTTGGGGTTCGGCTCTATCCCTTGCGTAGGCCAGCCGGGATAATC
>JAHJDJ010000069.1 GCA_018812585.1 bacterium | reverse complement strand
GCGTCAGATCACCGCTTCGCTAAGGATCTGACGCAACATTCAACTGTAGGGGCGCAGCATGCTGCGCCCCTACGGACTAACTGCTGAATCCCGAATCCTGTCGTCTTGTTACTACTTCTCCCCTTTCGCCTTGACCCCTTTAATCAGCCAGGGTTTGGCTAAGATCAGGCCGACGGGACTGATTAAAGCCATGCAGGCATAGATCACCCACATGGTGCCGGAATTGTGCGGGCCGGTTTCCGGGACGAAGCGCGCCAGCATCGATCCGGAATAGAGACCGGTGGTGAATTTGGCCATGAACCAGGGAATGCCGGCTAAGCCCATGTAAGCTCCGACGCGGCCAGCTGGAGCCAGATCCGCGACATATTCGAGGAAGCGCGACGACCAGACCGCTTCTCCGAAAGAGTAGATGGTCACATAAGTCAGCAGCGTCCAGAGAGCCGGGCCGGGGCCCAGGATGAAGGGAATGGTCGCGGTGATGGCTGTGCCGATGATCATCATGTCGATGATCTTCTTCTTGCGAGTCAGGGCGGCGATGGTGGGCACGAAGATGACGATGATTAAGGGATTCATGCCGTGAATCCATTCGTACTTGGCGGAGACCGCTTCAGGGAAACAGCGGAAAACGTAATCGGGGACGGTCAGGAAATCGTGTGCGAAGATGGTTCTGACCGGCAGCAGAATGAAGATGAAGAACATGAAACGGGGATCGGCGAAAGGCAACTCTTTCAGCTTATCGATCCAAGTTTTACCAGTTTCGTTTTCGTCAGTTTCTTTTGCCGCGACGGTGCGGTCGTTATCTTCGATTTTCTTAGTGAAGAAGGTGATGTGCACCAGCAGCATCAGACCGGTGATAGCGACAGCGGTCCAGTAAACGCCATTGATCCCCCAACCCAACCCAACGATCTCCATGAAGCCCAGATTCAGGAAGGTGGCATCGGAACGAATCAAAGGTGAGATGAAGCTTTCGGCGACGATTCCTAAGTTCATGATGGAATACAGCAGACCATAACCGATGGTCGCCGTGCGGGGATCGGTGTACTCTTTGATGCCTGCATAGAGGGCAGGCTGCATGACGCCCGTGCCCAAAGCCATCAGCATAAGCCCGGTCCAGGCGGCGATGTGACTGGTTTCACTGAAGGCAGGAGCGGCGGTCAGAATCACTCGGCCCGCGCCAATGACAATCAACGACCAGGTCAAGGCGCGGCGCACGCCCAGTCTATCCGATACGAATCCTCCACCGAACATAAACAGCGTCACCAGACCGGTGTAGAGCGATACGGAGAAACCGGTCAACTGGTCGGTCATCCCAAGACCCGAAGGTCCCAGATAGCGGGTCAGCAGCATCAGGATACCGAAGTAGGCGATGCCATCGAGGAAATTGATCTGATTGACCAGCCAGAAGCCCTTGGAGGCTTTCAACAGCAAGCGGAAATTCTCTTTAAGAGTAAGGTCTTCGGTCTCTTCTGTGGCGGGAGCAGTGGTTTCGTCGGACATGGGGTTCCTTCAGGATGAAGATCTGTCAGACGAGGGCGTCTAACAGCACACGCAAATTAAGGGATTAATTTACGAAAGAAGAGCATCAATTGCAAGCAGGGAATGCAGGGATTCAATAAAAAAACCGGGGCGAACCCCGGTCATATTGAATTGATGAGACGGAACGTTCAGGGTCCCTGCCAGGCATCCTCGGTGATCAAGGTGTATTTCCTATTGAGATCACCATCTACATAGAGAAACAGAGTATCGTCCTGCGGAGATTCCCAGATGAAGGTCTTCCAGAGTACATCAAATTGCAGAACTGGATCGTAGATATACAGCAAAAGGTTATAGCTTGCTTCCAGATTCCCGGTGAGAGTAGTATCGGCTGTCGAACTTTCTTCATTATAGGTCCAGGTATCTGGATCTTGAGGCGAATTATAATCTCGGAAACTGATTTTCGCCACCTCCATCTCTGGATCAGTATATAGGCTATCTTCCAAAGGATAACTGGTTCCATAGTATTCAAAGTCCACAAATACCCAATCATCATTATAGACGACATCCTTCAACAAGGGTCCGGGCCCCTGCCAATCGTCCTCTGAAACCAGAGAATAGAGTACATTGCTGCTATAGCCTTCACTAAGCTGGAGTGTATCGGACGTCATCATCCAGCCTAACCATGCCCATTCTACATCCTGCTGTAGTTCTTCCGACCAATAAAAGAGCCGCAAGGTTCCATCAGCCTCCATATCACCAGAGATACTATAGATATCATCATTCGTGGAATCTTGTTCAACGTAGGACCAGCTATCCTGGTCATCCGGATCTAAATAATCACTCAATTCGAGCTTAGCCCACTCGGTTTCGGGTGAATGATACAGACTATCCTCGAGAGGATATCCCGAACCTTGAAAGATGAAGTCCGTGTAAAACCAGATTCCGTTATAGGCGATATCTTTGAGTTGCGGTTCGGGTCCCTGCCAAGCTTCCACTGGGATCAGCTTATAATAGCTATCGTCAGGCAGGTAGAGAAGCAGTGTATCCCCCGTTTCCAAATACCACGAAAACTCCCAAACGAGAGTGCTGCTTCCTCCATACATACAGTTCAACAACCCATCATCGTCTATTAAATCGCCGCCATTACTTTCGATATTGCCTGCCACCTGATTTTGTTCAACGTAATACCAGGTATCGGTCCAGGTATCATCGTCAAAATTACGAAATTCGATCTCTGCCCACTCGGTTTCTGTCGAATTATACAGATTTTCGTCAAGTGGATAACTTGCTCCGTTAGCAATGTAATCTATAAACACCCAGTCTCCGTTATAGCCGATATCCAACAGGTCAGGCTCCCAACCTGGCCAGACTTCCGCGTCAATCAGTCGGAAGAACCAGTCTGGATCATAATAATCTGTTAAAATCAACGTATCCTCATGAACTGACCAATTATAACCAACGAAGTATTCGCCAGGAGGAGCAGTAAATTCCGAGAGGAACAATCCGCCACCCAACGTATCTATTCCACCAACGTCGTCATACTCTTCCGAAAGTGCCGAATGTTCTATATAGTGCCAATTATCATATTCAATGGGATCTGCATAATGGTTGAAAGTGATTTCAGCCCATTCAGTATCAGTTTCATGGTATAAGCTATCCTCTAGTGGGTATTGGACACCATCGTTGGTGAAATCAAGGTAGATCCAAGTTCCGTTAAAGGTGGCAGGGCTCAGTTCGGGGGGAGGGGGAGGTGTTGTGTCCGGGGTTGAGGGGCATCCAGCGCCGATGAACATCAGAGACAGCAGAATGATCATTGCGATGATACACGATTTGTACTTCATTCATCCTCCACTTGTTATATGAGGTTACATTCTTTTAAGCAGGTAGCGTAAAATAGGCTTATAATCAGCAAGAGTCAAGTGATAAAACTGTAAACTCACAAAAAAAGGCGGGATGCGAACCCGCCTGAGGTAAGATTATCAAATGTAAAGTATCGAGTCTATTAATTTTGTAGCCAATTCATCGCGGACTCTTCATCAGCGAAAAGCCTTACATCATATCCGCGGTTGCGGCAGACCGTTTCGTAGAATTGGTACATGTCTTTACGACCGTCAACAAGATTCATGACGATGGCTATCTTGCTTGCCTTGGAAACACCCAACTCATCGTAAATCTTGGGCAACTCGAAAAGATCGATAGTTTTGGCGCTGGTTACCATGTCAGAATTATCAGCAAGAATTCGAGTCGTGCCATGCTCTTTGACAAGGCGAGCTGCTTCTATCGTGTTCTCGCGCAATTCAGCAGCGCTTATTATACCACTATGCTTGATGAGAACAATTTTCTCACCGGACAGATATTTAATCTCTGTAGGCATGTGTGCCTCCATGTCTAAAAGATCGGATCAGGGATTATAGTATTGTAAAGCTTCGGGCATCCATTCATGTAGCTGTTCAACTCTCGTTTCGGGATTCGGGTGCGTCGATAGAAATTCAGGAGGGCGCGCGCCGCCCATCTGGTTCATCCGTTCCCAGAATGGGACTGCCGCGCGGGGATCGTAGCCCGCTCGAGCCATCAGGATCAGTCCGATGTGATCGCCTTCGGATTCGTGTGTGCGGCTATAGGGCAGAAGCACTCCAACCTGTGCGCCTACACCGTAAGCCAGCATCGCCAGTTGGCGGGTTTCTTCCGGTTTTTCCGCCAGAGCAACATCCAGCGCTACGCCGCCCAGCTGCGCCATCAAGCCCTGACTCATGCGTTCGCCGCCGTGGTTGGCTATTGCATGTGCAACTTCATGCCCCATAACGACAGCGACGCCGGCCGCGTCTTCGCAGACCGGCAGAATACCGGTGTAGAAAGCGACTTTTCCGCCGGGCATACACCAGGCGTTGACCATCTCGTCGTCTTCAATCAGATTGAATTCCCAGTCGTAATTGGCAATGTCACCTTCCATTCCGTTGTCGCGCAGAAACGCTTCAGCGGAGGCGGCAATGCGCGCACCGACAGCGCGAATCATCTGCACTTTTTCGGGATCCTGTGAGAGCTTTGATTCGGATAGAACCTGGTTATAGCCGTCGAAACTCATGCCCAGTAACTGGGACTGAGGGATCAGACTCAACTGCTGACGGCCGGTAATGGGCACGGTGGCGCAACTGATCAGGAAAACTACAGCCAAGAATACAGGTAAGTATTTGATTCGTTTACTCATGAAAAACCCCTCGTAACAATGAATTCATTCAGATATGCCACGAGGGGAATATAATGAAGTTTTCACACTATTTCAAGTAGATTAGTTTCTGATTTGATATTGAGATGGGAGTTTTGAGGCGGGCGATATAGATCATACTAGAGTTTCTGCCGCATATTTAAGCGCTTCCTGGATATCTTCAGATTCCAGATCGGGGTAGTCATTAAGAATTTCCTGGACTGTCAACCCCTCAGCCACCAAACCAACTACCGTAGCTACCGGTATGCGCAATCCGCGGATACAGGGAACGCCCCCCATTTGATCGGGATTGACAGTTATTCTGTTAAATTTCATAATTCGCTCCAAGTCGCTTTATTGATAATATACAAAAGGTTCAATAGAATGTCAAGTTTTTACCTTAACCAATTTGAACAGGTGATCTAAAATAATCCATCAGACATTACCCTAAGCTACAGGAAAAATCTTATTATTTCAGGTAGATGAGCTTCTG
>JAHJDJ010000068.1 GCA_018812585.1 bacterium | reverse complement strand
CGTAAAGTTAAAATCTGGTGGATCGGGTTCATAGAGGGGACAATTCGTGAAATCATTCCAGGTGTGAGGTGTTTCCATGTCGAAGTAGTAGGCGTTGTTGAGATGCCATTCGGTAGTTGGAGAAAGAAGACCGGGAGAGGGGTAATAATCATTCACACCTGCAAGGGTATAAGTGTTAAGTTGTCCGAACGGTTGATCTGGTTCTGTTCCAAAGAACCATTCATGCTCTTCGTCATCGGGAAGTAATTCATTGAACCAGATATAAACACCAAAAGGCTGGTGTAGATTCAGATGCCAACTCACCAGATTCCAGCCTTCGTGGAGGGTGATTGCTTGGGTGTAGTCTGTCTGCGGTTGCGTATTGCTTTCCCGCAGAATCAGCATGGCCGGCCCCATCTCGCCGGGGGCGAAGGGGATGTACAGGTCTTGTGACGCATCAAACAGAACTTCCTTTTGGAAATGACTACCATCCACCGTATAACAATCTACTTTAGCGCCCTCTTCATATCCTATCATCTGCAAATGCCTATACTCATAGGGCTCTTCTACAAAGGAGTCATCTATGGTATCAATCAGCCATTCCGTCTTGATGAAGTGAAGAATTGTGTCAGGCACAGTTCCTTCAAAGTCCTTGTGATAGATGTAGAAGAACACCTCTTTGTCCCCTACTATATCCGATCCAGTCTCCTCAATGTGGACATGGTTGCCTGTTAGCGGATGGCCGCCAGCCAAGTTTACGGTTCGGTCGTTCAGCAGCCTGGCGATATTACCCAGAACCTTCGTTTGATCTGGAAATTCTTCTACCGCGTGTACAGACCATTGCATATCCAGTGCAATCAGATAGTAGTCCTTGTCAGTATCCGCAGGGTAAACATCGATGCTGAAATGTTCTGATAATTGTGAGGCAGTCAGGTGATATCTTCCAGCTTCAGCAGAAGGAGCAAGGTGTATATTATAGGGCCATTCATAAACGATGAAGGGGATCTCATCAGGCAGGAGGTCAAGCAGAGGGGATAAAGCAAGTGTGATTGTCAATACTGCTAACATCATTTCACCACCGTAACTCGATCACTTGTTATGCCTAAATCCGTCTCCATCCTGATAAAATACTGCCCCGACGAGTAATTCGCAGCATCCCAGATGAGAGTCTTTTGCCCTGGCATCTGCAAACCTGAGACTAAGGTGGTGACTTTCTGGCCGAGGAGGTTATAGACGGCAATCTCTGCCTTTTGCGGATAGGGGAGGTTATATGAAATCCAGGTGATGGGATTGGCGGGATTGGGACCTAAGGTGAAGTGGATGCCGTGAAGTGGATCTAAACTGAGGCGAGGTTGGACAGCTGCAGTATCGCCCGTGGTGTTGCGGAAGAAGAGGAGGCCACCGTTACCAGCCCCAGAAAAAAGATCATAATCCTGATCATCATCAATATCTGCTAGATATGGGAAAGCACCAACTATAAATAAATCAGGAAACAACTCTTCAATCTCAAACTGCATGTTTGGTGACTGAGGATTTCCAACATTACGATAGAAGGAAATATTTGTCCAATCTGAACTTGCTACGAAAAGATCAAGATCATTATCTTCATCCATATCTGAAAAATAAAAGGGACGAGTTCCATCAAATTGTAATCCCTGCCACTGACTTGATTGCCACTGGAAGTTAGGCCACTGAACTGAGCCTTCGTTTTGATAATAGAAAAAATGTCCGTAATCGTCGGTGATGAACAGATCGAAGTCATTGTCTGCATCGATGTCTACCAACACAGGTACAATTCCAACAAAAAAATCAGGATTTGTCAGAAACTGGGAGTTATAGAGCTGTAGATTGGGATGACTGACAGTACCTTCGTTAAGATAAAGAGCTAATGAAGGTGGACCGGGAATAACCGATTGACCAGCAAACAAATCCAGATCATCATCAGCGTCGATATCTACAAAAAAGGGCGTGATTCCATTCACTTGAATGTTTTGAAATTCTTCAGTAACAAATAGGAAAGAAGGTTCTGCTGAATCGCCGTTATTACTAAATAGATCAAGATGATTCGATATTCCAGTAATAAGATCCTTAGCACCATCATTATCAATATCGGCGATTTGCGGTCTGGGGGAAAAGCCTCCAATATCAACCATCAGATAATTCTTCGCCCGCAGGATAAAATCTGCATTCTGTGCTGTTCCGATATTTTCATAGTAATAAACGTCCCCTAGAGGTTCTTCGCTGTTATTCTCTTTTCCCACGAAAAGGTCGAAATCTCCATCACCGTCAATGTCGGCGAATTCGGGCGATGAGTAATTCCCCACATCGATGCTGTAAAAGTTGTCGGTTACAAAGGTAAAATCGTAATTGACTGAATCGCCGTCGTTGCGGTAATACCATATTTTACCGTAACGCTCACCGATGAAAAGGTCATAGTCGTTATCGGCGTCAATATCAATCAATTTAGGAAAGGCATTATTTCCAACATCAATATTTTGAACCCATGCAGGAGGAGTGCTGAAGTTATAAAGGGATGGAGATCCAGAATTTGTGTATAGCCAGACTTCTCCAAAATAATCTCCTAAAATAATGTCAAAATCTCCCTCTAAATCAATATCAATGAAATCCAATTTACTATATCCGTCTGCATCTATACCAGCTAGAGTATCAGTAATCAAATTGAATTCTGGTAGTTCGGGAGTCCCAACGTTCTCCCAGAAGTGTATTAGTCCCCTAAAGTCGCCTGAAAAAAGATCGGAGTCACCATCCCCATCGATATCACAGAATTTAGGTGAAGTTCGCCCAGCGAAAGTGTTTCCTGACAAATCTATTTCAGCAAATCTCCATGTTTGAAAGCTATAATCTGGATTATAATATGTGCCGAGATTTTCAATATAACTTATCCAACCCCAAAAGTTGCCCAAAAAGAAATCCAGGTCTCCATCCGCATTGATGTCACAGAATTCAGGAACTGACTCGCTCTCACCTCCAGCCCAAGGGCAATAGGGCATCCACTCTTCCATTTCCACTGGTATCGAACTTGTCTCTAGTTCAAACGTGAATTCCTGGGCGAAGAGGAGGGCCGGGAGAAGGAGTAATATGATTGTGGTTTTCATGGTTTAATCCTCTCTGATCCCCCCTGCCCCCCTTAGTAAGGGGGGTGTCCGGCGGATGCCGGACGGGGGGATTATTTGGGTCGGCACAAGACCGACCCCTACGCGCATTTTTCCGTAGTCGGGGTCGTCTCTGACCCCGACAATTCCTGGATCCCGGATCATTTGTCCGTCGAAAGCCGGACAAGTCCGGGATGACACGCGAGCGTGTCATTTCAACAACAACATCTTCCCCACGTCGATATACCGGCCGCCGCGCTCCAAGCCGGTTGCTGTCACTCGGTAGAAGTAAACGCCGGAAGCCAGATTCGACGCATTGAAATGAATCTTTGGCCAGCCCGCATTCTGTACTCCGGCATTGTGCGTCCAAACCAGTCTGCCGCACACGTCAAACAGATCTATGGTCACTCGCGATCGTTGAGGCAGTTCCAGCGGAATCACAGTTGTTGAGTTGAAGGGATTAGGATAGTTCTGTTTTAAATTGAACTGTTTCGGCAGGTAACTGATATTGGTGCAGCCATTCATCAGGTTGCCGCGAGCATAGATGCCTTCCCCGAATCGGCCCTGAATCGTGCCGATGTAATCCACCTCTTTAGTGGCTGATGTCGTTGGAGGCAGAACAAACTCGCTCTCGCTGTTCTCGGAAACATCGAACCATGAGAAGCTCATCTCGTTGCCGGCCAGGTAACCATCCAGCGTATTGGGTGTGGCCAGATCGTCCTTCCAGCAGTTGATCACGATGGGTAAGACGCCACTAAATTCAGCGGCTCCGACACAATAAGCCCCATCGAATACAGCGATCTCATCACCCGGTTCCAGAGGCGTCAATTCAAAGTTGACCGTGTCGATGATCACCGGATACGACCAGTGCGTGTATTTGTT
>JAHJDJ010000067.1 GCA_018812585.1 bacterium | reverse complement strand
GGTTGGTTATATTCTGTACATGATGGTCACGGATTTGTGAAAAACTTCCCCAGCGCTGGAATCGACGGTGACGTGACGTGGCAGCTGGTGGCAAATGCCGGTCGTCCTGTCGGCCGCGCTTCTGGTGGAGTAATTGGGGACTACTACTATCTATTTGGTGGAATTGGTCAACCGGTTGCACAGGTTTTTAACTGGGAAACAGAGCATTGGCAATTATCCACAGAGCCGCCTCTGGGAAATTGCAACTGGGCTGGGGTATCGACTGGCGCAGCTATCTATCTGATTGGTGGATACGCCGATTATACCATAAGGAAAGAGGTCCAGCGGTTTATCCCATTCGAACACGAAGCTGTGGGCAGTTGGGATTCGGTTGCAGATTATCCCTTTGCCGCGGCAGGCATCGCTGCTGCCTGGGATGGGGGCGATAAAATCTATGCTGCGGGCGGCAGTAATCTGAGTCAAGTTTTTGCTTCCGCCAATGTTTATAGTATTGCATCTGACGCTTGGACAGAAGTTGCTGCATTACCCATCGCTATGACGTATGCTGGAGGCGCATTCCTGCAGGGGAAATTCCACGTCATCGGCGGAGTGCAAGACCCCTCAACAGCGCATTACATTTACGATCCAGCATCAGATCAATGGTCGGAAGCAGCGCCTCTGCCTATCGGTAATCCCTTCGCGCTGTTTTGTCTGACCGCCGACGATCAATATATCTACTCCGTTGGTGGTGGCGGAGGCTATGCAGATTGGCCGGCTATCGATGCTGTCCAGATCTACGATCCGGCAACTGCTGGCTGGATGCAGGAAACACCGGTCACGATGGCCTTCGGGTTGAACGCAGCCGCAGTCATTCCCGGCGGATCTGTCGTTACTGTGGGTGGATTTGATGGCGTGAAATTTTACCCGTTCACGCAGCGTGGAGACGGTTTCCCGGGGAGTGGCTCTGGTTTAGAGAAGGCGTCACCACAAATGGGATCGGTTGCATTAAATGTCCATCCCAATCCTGCAAATGCCGGATTTCAGATATCGTTCGACCTCTCCGAAGATACCTTCGTGCAACTAAACCTGTTCGATATAATGGGAAGAGAGGTTATGGCGCTTAAAAACAAGTATTGCCAGGAGGGACGTTATCAAATGGATGTGAGTGCGCCAGACCTGCCTTCAGGGATTTATCTGCTGCGCTTGAATTATCCCGCGTCTTCAATTGAAAAGAAAATAGTCTTAATAAAATAGAAATTAAACGAATCGAAAAATAGGATGGGGAACATGAGAAAATTACTATCGCGATTTCTACTGATTGCCGCAGGGCTCCTGCTCAGTGCACCATTGACACTGGCCGTGACCCTGCACGTGCCGGGAGATTACACCACTTTCGGAGCAGCTATCGCCGCTGCAGCTAATGGCGATACGGTACTGGCAGCGGACGGAGTTTATGCTGGGGATGACAATAAAAATCTCAATTGCGAAGGTAAAGACCTCGTGCTCATGTCCGAAAATGGTCCCGATGCCTGTATCATTGATTGTGAGTATTCCGGCCGCGGTTTCATTTACCAGAATGGCGAAAGCAGCGCGGCTCAAGTGATCGGCATCGCTGTTTGTAATGGTATCGAAATTCAAGGCGGCGGTCTCTATGTTTTTAACGCCGATCCGGTATTCAAGAACGTGATCATCAATGACTGTCAAGCTTTAGGGCAGGGTGGTGGTGTTTACATCTATCACGGTAATCCGACCTTTCTGAATTGCGTGCTCCACAACAATTTTGCTTCAGAAGGCGGCGGGATGTCAGGTGAAGAGAGCAATGTGACCGTCAATTCATGTATCGTCGCAGCAAACAGTTCCACCGGTTGAGGCGGCGCTTGCGGCGGGATCCGCCTACTAAGTGGTAACTCAACAATTGAATACACCAGCTTCTTTAACCCTGTTGCCGATTTATACGGAAGCGGCATTCCGGCCGGTGCAGGTGTGCTTACGGGTTTCAACGCCAACGGTGACCCCTGTGACGTCTTTGGTAATATTTTCATGGAACCATACTTCGCCTCCCCATTTGAACAGAATTTCAACCTGCTGGAAACATCGCCCTGTATTGATGCCGGGGATCCGCTTCTTCCCCTGGATCCAGACGACACTGTGGCTGACATGGGAGCGATTTACTTCCATCAGGGTGTAGGAATAGAGCCGGAAATTGAACTGTCCGATATGGATTATACCATGGTTTCGGTCCATCCCAATCCGTTCAATCCGATGACGACAATCGTTTTTAGTATGCCCAACGCTTCACAAGTGAAGTTGGAAGTCTATGATCTGCAGGGGCGGAGTGTAGCAACCTTAATTGATGGTTGGAGGGAAGCCGGATCGCATGATACGATCTTTGCTGCCGCGGAACTGGGATCAGGGATTTACCTGTTTCGCCTGCAAGCGGGAGAAACTGTATCTACAGGTAAAATGGTGCTGATGAAATAAACTGTAACTATGAGGCGTTGGGGTGACCGCTCAGCGCCTCAAATTCAGATATGAAATGACCAAAACCATAACACAAATTGCTACATGGAGGATCGAATGAAAAAAGTTCTAATGATTTCGTTGCTGTGTATTACCCTCGCTTCATTGGGTATGGCACAGGAACAGATCAGCGGACCGCAGTCGGGAACGCTGGGGCCTGGAACGTACCTCGTCGTCGGGGACATTCAGGTTCAAGCGGGTCAGACTCTGGTAGTTGAGCCGGGAACGACTTTCCTGCACAACGGCCCCTGGTCCTGGTACGTCTACGGTCAGCTCAACGCTGACGGCACCGAGGCGGATAGCATTTACTTTGCTCGCCAGAATCCTGTGCCGGAACATCGCTGGCGGAGTATCCGCTTTGAAACTGGCGCATCTGCAGCGAGCACACTGGATTACTGTGCCATCGATAACTGCAACATTCCCAGTGGCTCGCCTATCTCTATGAAAGGCGGAGGTGTATACATCAACGGCGTTGCCATGACGGTCAGTAATTGCCGCATTTCAAACTGTGACGCCTACTGGGATGGCGGCGGTATCTATGCGCAGAATGCCAACGTCATCATCACCAATAATCTGATTGTGGACAATGCCGCAACCTCAGGCGCCAACGGCGGCGGCATCGTCGTGTACAACTGCACGGAGGCGATGATCACTTACAATGAAATCGCTCGTAACTCAGCAACCGGCACGTGAGGCACCTGTGGTGGTGGCGGGATCCGCTGCTATAATTCAGGCGCGACAATTGCCTATAACGTCGTATATGACAACCTTTCCGTGTACTACGGCGCTGGTGTTCTGGTTTACGGCCTAACACCGTCTCTTATCAACAATACGATTGCACAAAACCGCTGTACTTCCACATCGACCACTGCAAAAGGGGGAGGCATCTATGTTGCTAACGGAACGGCTGCCGGTCGCAACAACATCATTTATGACAATGCTGCAACCGTCAATCCGGAATGCTTTGGGACTTTAACTGTCACCTATACCTGCTGTTCGACAGGTTTGACGGGCACGGGTAACATCACGGATGATCCGATGTTCTTCGAACCTGTAGACAATGACTTCAGTCTGACTTTCGGATCTCCCTGCATTAATGCGGGTGATCCTCTCTCACCATTCGATCCGGATGGAACCGTTGCTGACATGGGCGCGCTCTACTTCCATCTTACGGCTGGTTTCGAGAACCGTCCTTACATGCCGACCGACTTCAGCGTTGCTCACAATAACGCTGATCTGATCGGTACCTTGACCTGGACGAATCCTGCGGTCAACATGGTCGGCGATCCGTTAGCTGAATTGATGGGGTGTCATATCTATCGTGAGGGCGAACTGGTCGCGGACGTCACAGATGTGGTTATCGGCGCTCCTTATACGTACGATGATGCGTCTGTTCCTACCGCCGGAATGTATGAATGGGAAGTCGTTCCTTACAACTCCTACGGTGACGGCTACTCTGCTGACGCATCAGCCTGGATCGGACTGGATACTCCAGGTGAAATTCCGAACCTGCTGGCGACACCAGATCCGAACGAACTCCTCGAAGTTACCCTGATTTGGGATGATCCGACTGAAGGCGGACACCTGGGTTACTTCCCGGCTGGTTCCTGGACAGGTCAGCGCATTTATCGCGACAACGTCCAGATTGCAGACATTCCTGGAAGCAATAGCTCTTACGTCGATAATACAGTGCCCGTTCATGGCTGGTATTCGTATGCCGTATCGTACTATAATGCCTCCGGTGAAGGGATCATCACGGCTGCTTTCCCCAGTCCAGTCTACGTCGGCGAACCGGAATTTGAACAGGTTGCCTACGAATGGGTGGACATCACCACGGTTGGCACCAACACCGGTATTTCCAGCGACGACCAGGTTGCGGGACCGTTCAATATGGGCTTGCTGTTCCCCTGGTACAACGGTTCGATGATGAGCCAGGTCTGGGTCTGCTCCAACGGATGGATTTCATTACACGCCGAAACTTACGGCGCTTACAGCAATGCCGCCATTCCGACTTCTGCGGCCCCGAACAATCTGGTGAGTCCTTACTGGGATGATCTGAATCCCTCGCAAAGCGGCTCGATTTACTACTACTACGATGCCGCGAATGACCGCTTCATCGTCGCCTGGGTGGGTGTACCACACTACAGTACGGGTGGAAGCTATTCCTTCGAAGCGATCTTCTACCCCAACGGAAACGTCGATTACATGTACAATGAATTGACGCCGGGCGATCTCAATTCGGCAACCGTCGGTTTCGAAAATGCCACCGGCACAATTGGCATCCAAGTGACTTACAATGGCTCCGGTCCCTTGAATCCACTTCCGAGCATGGGCATTCGCATGTATACAGTGTCCACGGGCACCCCCGAAATGGACATTGAATTAACCTACGTATCCGGTTCGCCGATTCCTGCTGGAGGCGGCGATCTGTTCTATGGCGTCTGGGTAGAGAACTTGAGCACTGTGGCGATTGATTTCGACGCCTGGCTGGAAGTTTCCTACGAAGGCGGCGCGCCGACAACCATTCTACAGCGTGCCTTCACCAACTATCAGCCCGGCTGGACGATCAACCGCCCCGACATGTTCTTCCCAGTGCCGTCAACCTACGCGGCCGGTAATTATACCTTTGCTGGGAAGGTCGGCGATCACCCGAATACAGCCTGGAATGAAAGCAGCTTCCCCTTCTCCAAAGTGGGCAGTTACGACGGAGAATTCATTCCCTTCGTGCCTGATGGTGTGCCGAATCCGTTCGATCAGATCGACACCGGTCTGATGGTCAACGCGGATCTACCCTCGGAATATGCTCTGCATTCAGCGTATCCGAATCCCTTCAATCCGGTCACAACGTTAAGCTTCGCGCTGCCTCACGACACCCGCGTCCTGCTGTCGATTTACGACATATCGGGTCGTCTGGTGGCGACGGTCGTAGATGGCTGGCGTACTGCTGGTTATCACGAAGTTGCCTTTGAAGCGGGACATCTGGCTTCGGGCGTCTACATCTACCGCATCCAGGCGGGCGATTTCAACGCCAACGGCAAGATGATTCTGATGAAGTAACCTGTCTTCATCTTTATCAGGCGAAAATATAAGGGGCTGTCCCAAAAGGGATAGCCCCCTTTTTTTTAGAAATCAGTGAAAATATTTCTTGCCAGGTAAAATTCTACACCATAAATTATTTCTTAAACAAGAACACCTGGTAGAATAGATTAACTGTAATTGTGTAAGAATTTTCTCCTTGAAATAAAGAGTTAATTATGAAGACCGCAGTTCTGCTTCTTAATGTCGTCATTATGGCGATAATACTCATGGGATGCACCCAGAAAGACATCACCAACGTCACCTGGACAGATAACCAACCTCCGACGGTGACCCTTCTCCTGCCCACCCCTGGAGATACACTGCGAGGCTTGGTCGACATTCAAGTCGAAGCCACTGATGACAATAGTGTAGAATTAGTAGAATTCTATTTGGATGGTGGCTTAGTAGAATCTCAAACGTCCAGCGAGAATGACAATTACACTTACTCTTGGAATACAAATGAAACAACTGATGGATCCCATCTTATTTTTGTTCGCGCATATGATGAAGCCGAAAACTACGGCGATGCCGTGCCTATCCTCGCTCAGGTGGACAATGTCAATGAAAACGCACCCCGAACACTTCGTGTGCCTTCAGAATATCTATCCATCCAGCAGGGAGTGAATGCCGCTAATGAGGGCGACACCGTGCTGGTCGAGCCAGGCAACTATTACGAAACCTTCAACTTTAAAGGTAAGGGCATCTGGGTAAAAAGCGAAGCAGGACCAGCAGAGACGATTTGGGGGGGAGTCTATTACAATGTATTTATTGTTTTTGACTCCGGTGAAGACACCACTTCGGTTCTTTGTGGTTTTAAAATTTAAAACTCATATAATGGATTAGCTATAGGATGGAATTCATCACCAACGATTATCAATTGCATCTTTACAAGTATGACCTATAACGGAATTATAGGTGGTCCTTCAACAATGAAAATCATAAATAATTCTTTCTATCACTGCGAATATGGAATGTCAATAGGCGGAATAAGTATAGTAAATAACAATATTCTAATCTCTGGTTCTGAAATTGGCCTCTGGAATGCGCAAGTTAATCCACTATATGTGCCAATCGGCGATTACAATTGTGTCTGGAATTGGGGTTCTGCCAACTACAACGATAGATGGAATTTTGGAGATCACAGTTTTTCTTTAGATCCACTCTTCGCTGATACAGTAGCGTTTCGGTTAATGCCAAATTCACCTTGTATAGATACTGGTGATCCATCACTCTTCGATCCTGATGGTTCACGTTCAGATATTGGCGCTTGGGGTGGTCCCAACGCCTATTAATTAAAAAAAGAGAGGTATATCATGGCAAGCTGGGGCAATCAACAAGAAATAGCGTATCCTCTGGAGATAGCATCGTAAAGACTCTTTGCCCGCTGCACTGCAACGGATCTATTGATACCATCAGCGGCGTTCCTCTCAGGGTGGGACAGAGCATAAACAACAATGCCATCAGCATCGAGCTGGGTCGTAGCAGTATAATTACAAAAGTATTAGGCACGTTTCAGGTCGATTATACTTCGACCTTCTATGGCGCGGCAACCTTTAACGACCCGGCAACCTTCAATGATGCGGCGACGTTTGGTGGGGGCACAACAACCCTGAACGCTGCTATGGACATTAATAATACTGTTGATCTTGACTGTAACGTCAACGGCGTTGGACTTGACATAAACAACGCCTCAACTGGACAAAATGCTGTTGGAATTAGATCGACAACTCCTGTTGCGCTGGAGGCAAGAGGGAGATCTGCATTCACAGATCATATAACTATCGCAGAAGACAAGATCGTATATCTGGATGGTACTACAGCAGAAAACTACCTGAAATACAGTTCCACTAACGAGCGTATAGAGTTCTTTATCGGAGGATATCTTACGTTCTATATTGATTCAACTGGTAGACATAACGCGTAGGAATTCTCTCTATTCTTCAAATGATTTGCAGGGGCAGACCTGCGAGTCTGCCCCTTTTTCTTTGCAGATTACCTCCAAGAGTCTCTGCCGGAATTCCGCTTTGATACCAATTTTATCGAAGAGCGGCGGGAATTTGTGAAGGAGTTGTTGTTGAAGGAGTTGGCGAAGTAAGAAACATTAAAGGAGCTCCAATTTAAGCGCTCAATAAGTAGTATCGACGTTCTGCTTCAGTAGAACCTCCCCGAAAAAAGTCCCATGTAAATTAATGTTTAAGAAAAAGCGATTAGGTTAACACTTTAGAGAACGGATAAAGGAAAGTATTCGGGGAGTGGCCGACTGTAAGTCCCCGAATTGAGCAACCGTCTTCAGAGCGAGGTCGTCTCCTCACCAAAAAACAAAATAGCGACACCGTAAAGCGTCGCTATTTCATCGTTTTATACTTGTGCACCCAGAGGGAATCGAACCCACAACCGCCGGATTAAGAGTCCGTTGCTCTACCTAGTTGAGCTATGGGTGCGGAAACAACTAAGGTACAAAAAATAATATATCCTGTAAACAAAAAACTGCTCAAATTGTTATACTGTTTTCACGCCAAGTATCTCCTTGCGGTAATCATGACATCTGTGACTTATCTGCTGGAAATCAGACTCGTTGATTGACACCTCGATCTGTTCACCATGCGCGAGAAAATAAAGGCATACAGAGGCGGGAATTTCGCCGGTCAATAACTTCCACGCATAGGCATAGATCTGTAGTTGCAGCAGGTACTTCTGATAAATATCTGAGTCGAGTGCTGGAATATTTCGGTCGCTCTTGAAATCAACTAATACCCAACCGCGCTCCGATCTGTATGCCAGATCGAGTTTCCCGCGCAACTGTAGATCTTCAATTTTAAATAGTATCGGGAACTCATTTACAAGGTGGGCGCTGCGACTAAGTTGCTGTCCCAGGTCGGATGCTGTAAATCTGCTGCACAAGGATATGGCGCTGTCGATTTCGTGTCCTTCAGGAATTCTATGCAGGATGGTCAAACCTAATCGCCCCACTTCTTCTCGATTCATCTCAGAGGCTTGCTGACCAAGGTGAGTTTCCAGAATGCGGTGCAGCCACAAACCCCAAAGAGAGGGATCGGTCTGCTTGCCGGATACTTCCAGCGGTTCAGAAGCTGCAAGTCTATAATCGTCTTCAGTCACGGGAATGCAGAATTGAATGAATTCGCTGACTGAGATGGGTTCAAGGATGGGATCCGGCGCTTGAGGGAAGGCGGAGGGAGGCGCGACTATTGCCTGTCTGGAAATTAATGCGTGTGGTGTGGAGGATTCATCCAGTTTCATATCGCCGCGACGTAAAAGAACTCCGGTTTCCTCGCCGATATCGTTGATTAACAGACGTTCATCAGAATCATCCTGAAATAACATCTCCTTCGAGATCTGCAAGCCTTTCAGCAGGATCTCAAACCAGCCTCCAGTCTGAACCTTTCCATTTTTGAGAGCGCCCGATACTGATAGCAGAAGCTTGTCGCGGGCTCTCGTCATAGCCACATACAGAATTCTCTCTTCTTCACTCTTAGACAGATCTTTGGATTTTTCGACACAGTGTAAGAACTCCGCGGGCTTGAAGGTTTTAGCATCATTTCCTTGACTATTCAGGGAGAAGAAACTACCTTCACTGTAACTGAAAACGAAGGGGTCTGTAAATGCATGGCTGCCGAAATTCATGTAGAAAACAGCGACAATCGGAGCTTCCAGTCCTTTAGCGCCGTGCACCGTCATAATCTGCATAGCTCCGCGGTTTGCCGCCGGGCTGGAGGCGGTCCCTTCCTTAACGTCCCTGACGCGCAAATCCTCGAATAGCGCTCTTAGCTTGGATGCAGAGATCCCCTGATATTGATCACAGATACGGAGGAATTTCTGCACGTTGGCGCGCATGTAATCCCCCTGATAAACGGAAGCCCAGAAAATTTCCAGATCGTAATGTGCGATCCACTGATCGAAAAGTTCACGCAGAGGCAGGATATCCTTAGGTTTATACAACGACCAGAAGATATCATTGAAATGCTGACATTTTTTTTGCAGATTTTCGTCAAGGGCATCTGCTTCAGATATTGAGAGTAGCCCCTGTTGCAGAGGTCGTGTCTCCCAGTCGTCATTTTCGGATTTAATAATGCGCAATCTTATCAGATCATCATCGCTGAAACCGACTACAGGTGATTTCAGGAGACAAGCCATACTGAAGTCATCTCCGGGATTTTCCAGGCAGCGAAGCAGCGCCAGCAAATCGCTGACTTCCATCGCATCCCAGAATCCACGACCCGATTGTACTACAAACGGAATCTCAGCGGCATTGAAAGCTTCTTCCAGATAATCAACGCTGCGCACTGACCGAACCAATACCAGGACGTCGCCCCAGGAATAATCACTGCGGTTTTGCAGATCCTTTAAGCGATGCGCCAATTGTCTCGCTTCAGC
>JAHJDJ010000066.1 GCA_018812585.1 bacterium | reverse complement strand
GTTGGCGACGATACCCACCGCCTGTCCTGCTCTAACAGAATCTCCCGCCGAAATGTGCCAGGTGATAATACGCCCATCCAGGTTGGCGGTTACGTCGTTTTTACTGCGAGCATACTTTGAATTGTAATAAATGTCCGTTAAAATCGATACCTTTTCCTGCTGCCGCTTGACCTCTTCGGTACTCGCTTTTCCTGCAGCTACAGCATTCTGAAGGCTTATAAGCTGCTCACGCTCTGCGATCAATTCCAAACCATCTTCCACCCAATTCAGTGTCAGGTAACGCGCGTCAAATATGGCCAGCACTTCTCCTTTTTTCACGCGGTCACCAACCTTGAAGTTCAGCTTTTCAATGACTCCCGACGTCAACGCGGTGATATTGACCTGACTAATCGGTGATACCAGACCCTCAGCAACGATGGGCAGCCTCACCTTTTCTTCGATGACAAATTGTGTCAGCACTGGCACCGGCGAAGCATCAGTATTCCCGAATTCTTCGCTTTTCTGTTTGCATCCAGCGAAGTGCAGTACTATTATTAGAGATGCAATTCCCCAAGCTGTGATGGTTGTTGATTGCAAGCGCATGATCAAGGGTTATTTAGGGATTGTTTCAATAATGTAAATGATTTATCTGTAAAGGTCAAGAGATAGTTTCTTAAGAATTAGAAATTCTCTGCTTCCGAGGAACATCCAGTTCGTCCCAGGCGTACTTTAGGGGACATTCACCAGCGCCATTAAGTTATTCCTGACAGAGGGCTATCATTGAGTACACTCTGGAAACGAATGAAAGGATTCGGTCCCGAAACCTGGTCCTGGATGTCTTACGATTTTGCCAATTCAGCGTTCGCGACCTCCATCACAGCGGTAATCTTCAATCAGTATTACGCAGGCGTGATCGCTGGTGGTGCGCAGGGCACAGATTTCAGTCTCCTGGGTTATAACTTCAACCTCCCCGGCGCCACGATGTTTCAGATGTCGGTGTTACTGGGGACCACGTTAACGGTTATCTTAAGCCCCTTAATCGGGGTTTTCGCTGATTTAAAAGGTAACAAGAAAAAACTGCTGATCGTCATGGTGATCATCGGCAGTCTTTGTACTGCGGCGCTGGCGTTTCTTAAGCCGGGAGACGTCCTTCAGGGGTGGTTTATTTACGGCGTCGCTTTGTGCATGTTTCTTCTGGCATTGAATCTTTATAATGCCTTCCTTCCTCAGATTGCATCTCCAAAGAATATCGGATTAATTTCGGGCTTTTCCTGGGCTATAGGCTACCTCGGAGGAGGGGGATGCCTGCTTCTGAATCTTATTATGCTGCAGAATCCTCAAGCGCTGGGATTTGAAGAAGGCGAGCTGGGAATATCGCATGTGATTTTGACGGTGGCCGCGTGGTGGTTACTATTTTCATTACCAACATTCTGGGGTGTTCGGGAGCGGCCGGCTCGCAAAGAAGTTCTCGGCCAGCCGGTCAAATTTGGTCAGATCCTTAAGAATCTTCGCAAGACCTTTCAAGAGACGCGGAAATACAAGCAGCTATGGGTCTTTCTCATCGCCTATTTCTTTTTTACCAATGGTATCGAAACCACCATCAGTTCTGCGTCTATTTTTGGCGCGGAGGAACTGCACATGGACACCAGCTCGTTGATTATGCTTTTTCTGGTCGTTCAGTTTACAGCTTTCCCTGGAGCGATTTTATTTGGAATTTTAGTTGATAAGTTGGGCAATAAAAAAGCGTTGAGCATCGCGCTTTTCTTCTGGATAGTTGCCTTGGCATTCGTATATCAGTTGGGAATATTCTGGGATCCGGTGACAGAATTCTATATGGCCGCGGTTCTAGTGGGATTGGTGATGGGGGGAAGCCAGGCTGCAGCCAGGTCGCTTTTTGCCTCGTTCACGCCGCCCTCTCGCAGCGCCGAATTCTTCAGTTTCTACGGCGTCGCCGGACGATTGGCGTCAATGTTAGGGCCGCTGTCGTTCGCCGCCGTCAACATCATTACCAGGAGTCTGCGACATTCGGTTGTGGCTATGGTCATATTTTTCATCATCGGACTGCTGATTCTGTTGCGCGTCGATGAGGAGGAAGGCAGGCGCGCTGCTGAACAGGCTGAATAGAGTGGTGATCCCTCAATTTTTTCCAATACGATATTGACATCCGGTGACCTGCGGTTTATATTGCTTAGGACACCTTTAACTGCCGTGGTGAAAGATGGTTGCAAGCCGCATACTGATTGTCGATGATGAAGAAGATATTTGCGAAATGCTCACAGATTTTCTTTCGCACAATGGCTACGAAGTCTTCTTGACTACTCAGGGTGATCGTGCTCTGAAGATGGTAAAAGAGATCCGTCCGCACTTAATGCTTCTGGATATCCGTCTCCCGGAATTGAGTGGTCTGGAAATCCTGCAGCAAGTGCGATTAGTGGATGCAACAATCGGCGTCATCATGATCACCGGTTACAACGATATCGAAATCGCGCAGGAAGCTTTAAAAGCCGGAGCCTCCGATTTTGTCACCAAGCCGATCGAACTCGACTACCTTCTGACCTCCGTCAAGCAGAAAATTGAAGCCATGCTCTCATAATAGCAGTATACTAACTCTCCCTTTTTCTTCAGCAGGTCTTTCCTTTTTTAATATGTGACCCCTTAAAAAGCAATTCATTCCGAGGCAGTTCATACGTAATTTTCCTGTTTTGCATTTTAACTTAACGACACTTCTAATTTATTAAAATTTATCTTGCAAATTCGGAAATCATTATATACTATATACAGGAATTCTTCAAGCGTTACTATCAAGATATGGTATAATACTTATATTATTCTCAAATCGCAGAAATAGTCAAGGCTTGGGGAAAGTTGTTTTTTTAATGCGGGCAATCCAGGTCTTGAATAATTAACTCGTCACACCTTACTGTCCATAAAAAGTGACCACCTGATCCACACAAGGATGCTATCGACGTGAAGCTGAATGGGAAGGCACGAATTAAGATGTTTGAATCAGCCAGTTGCATCCTGCTGACTGATTTATTCCTCAACTGGAATTAAATCCAAAACACTAAAAGTAACATTAACCCCTTTGTGCCGCGCTCAGCGCGGAATATTTCACAAAGGGTTTGGGGGAACTCCAGGCGTTATCTCCAGCGACGCAACCGGGCGCATTTTTCCTGACTCTCCACTCGATGCCCCTGTAGTTATCTGATGGAAATGCACACCTTGCTGCAGTTAAAGAATTGACCAACTCGCTTCAGAGGTAACTGGGGCAGGAATACCTATTCCGGTCTATGGGATGACAAGAGGAGATGAATGATGCTGAAAAGTGCTGCCTGCTTAATCTTAATGATGTTGGTGGGGATGCCGGCTGGCGCAAATGGACCTGAATCTGTCAATTATTACACCATAGGGGGACCCTGCGCAGATTTCGGATATAGTATAGAACCGACATCCGATGGTGGCTATATCGTCGCGGGAATAAGTCTTTCCTCCGGAAATGAGTATGGAGACGCCTGGCTGGTTAAGTTAAGCCAGACGGGAGAATTTGAGTGGGAGCGAGTCTATGGAGGGCCGCAGATTGAAGAAGCGCGGCATGCCATCCAGACTTCCGATGGCGGCTATCTGATTACCGGCAAGACCTGTTCGTATTCAACCGGTGATTTCTCCGATCTCTGGTTGATTAAGACGGATAATCAGGGCAACCCACAATGGTCTCGAACCTTCGGTGAGGATAACGGCGAAGAGCTGGGCTCTTTTGTACAGCAGACCTCAGAAGGCGGTTACATCATTGCGGGCCGCAGTAATTCCTTCGGTCTTGGCGATTATGACATCTATTTGATTAAGACAAATGCTCTGGGGTACATGCAGTGGCAGCGGGTTTTAGGCGGAAATGGCGACGATTTCGGCTATACTGTCAGGCAGTGCGAAGCTGGGTACGCGATTGCCGGCTACACAAATTCATTCGGGTCAGGGCTGGAAGATGTCTGTTTGATCATGACCAATACTGTGGGTCAGCAAATCTCGGTTGACACTTATGGGGGCCCTGCGGCAGATTACGGCGGCTTTCTGACCCAGACGATCGACGGCGGCTATATTATCAGCGGTGAGAGCCATTCTTATGGCTCGGGAGGAAGTACCTGGATAGTTAAAACCGACGCTGATGGGAATGAACTTTGGACTTTTTGCTATGGTGGTCTTTATCACGAGGGGAGCTATGGAGTGGTCCAGACTTTCGACCGTGGTTATCTTCTTGCTGGATGGACCGAGACGAATGATCCTGGAAATTGTGATGCTGTGATATTAAAACTGGACCAGAATGGCGAAGAAGACTGGCGCTGTCTCTATGACCTCAATGCTGAAGACATCGGCTTGGGACTTCAACAGGATGGCGAGGGGAATTGTTTTATGGTGGGTTATACTTATAATGGTCCCAATCAGGATTATGACATGTTCGTCGCCAGACTGCATGAAGTGAACGAGGCGGGCGTCGATCCCGCAGAGGAAGAACTGCCGGAAAACTACGAACTGAGCGGAATTTATCCCAATCCCGGCAATGGTTT
>JAHJDJ010000065.1 GCA_018812585.1 bacterium | reverse complement strand
GTTACATGGGCATCAGAAAGCGGCAAACCGGTCGTTTCGTTAAGGATGACGCCGCGCAGGTTGGGAAATTCTTGAGCATGCAAAGGAAGGTAACAACAGAAACAGGCGAGAATTAAAGTGACAAGCTGAATTTTCACGGAAGTGAACCGCATCAGTTAGTGAACGTCCAGGAGATGCCCAGAACTTCTTCCTTATGCATCATGGGATACCCGGGCAGCAGTTCATATCGCAGATCGAACATATTGATCAGATTATAGTAGATCTGGAAGTTGTAGATACGTGCATTGATTCTACCTGACGTGACGAGATCTAAAGGCGCGCTTTCCCAGCCGCCTGGTATGGGCAGATATCTTTCTCCCCAAACGTCCAGCCAGAGGCGAAAACGCAAATCCAAATGATCGTTAAATAGCAGCAATTTGTATTGCAGCCAGGTGTGAGCGCTGATTTCGGGAGTTATACGCTTCTGATTATCGCTTAAAGGAAGGTAAGAACCGGTCACACCGAATTCCACCTCAGGAATGAGATTATAACGCAGCCATCCGATAAGCCCGCTGTTCTCTTCAGAGTCCCCGTTTACGGACTTGATAAAACCATCTTCCACGACCCAGTTGAGCGGCTCAGCGACATTGAAATGAATCACCCCCAGTTGCCCGCGGATATGATCAACTTGCAGGTCAATGCCTGCCTGGACACTGGTTATGGTTTCATTCTTAAGGTCGCGGCTGCCATCGACTGTCAAGTCGGGGTTCTGGTAGAAGGTGTGATGATAAGGATAATAGTGTTCACCTGATTCAAAGAAGGCATCGGTTTCAAAGCGAGAGGGGAAATATTGATGCTGAGCCGCAGAGAGGAAACCGGTTAGACTGTTGATCAACTTCTTCGATGCCTTAATACCCAGATGCCGACTGGGATCAAAGTCATCTGATAGATCAATTCCGAGGTGGCCGTCCAGACGGAGCAGGCCGCCAAAATAATGGAAACCTTGGACCGTTCCCCCCCCTGCCGAGGTAGACGCCCAATCGGTGTTACTCAACTTCCAGCGCGCCAGGTTGGCTCTTACTTCAAGATTTATGCCTTTTCCTTCAGTAATGAAATCGCGGCTTAACAGCAGTCCCAATTCTTCCCAGCCATCTTCATTGTTATGGAAGGTTTCGACTTGCTGTAACCCGTAAAGATGCAGCTTGTTCTTCTTCCAGAAGAGCACAGCATCGGTTTCATAACGTTTTGTACTGTGATCGTAGGTTTGATAGGGCACACCGGATTTACGCTCATTCTGCATGATGCCCCACCAGCCCCACAGACCGGATGAATCTGCCTTGGCGTAAGTCGAATCCCACCAGACGACTTCCGCGCGCAGGTTCAAGCCGTAGGCTTCTGTATTGCCGATCCTGCCACTGAAATTAGCGATCCGCCCGCCTCCATTCAGCCTCCAACTGGGAGTCACCATCTGGGACAAACCAAAATCAACATAACTCATCCCGTAAAATCCATCGCGATGCGCGATTCTGCTGGTCGGCGGTGTGGGGCTTAGATCGCGCAGTGTCGCGGTGACATGGGGGCCGCTTCCTTCCAGAGAGAACGCATCGTATTTCAGTTGGGATAACGCATTTGGCGGCAAAATGGCAGTTTCAGGTGATCCCAGAAGAGGATCGGATATCACTCTGCCTCTATAGTTATAAGTCGTTACTTTCGGTGATAAGCCTAAATATAAGACCCGGAATGGTTGGTGAAATTCTCCTGCGTCCAGAGGATAAGCGCCAGGCATCAATGTTATCCAATCAGCGGTCTCTTCGAAATCGAAATCACCCAAGTCGAAGTCATCCAGGGTCAGAGCAGCAGGGCGCTCAGTCTGGGAAAAAGAAGAGTCGTTTTCTGATTCAATCGCTGATAATTTAGAGGCAGAAAGAGATAGAATTATTATCAGCAGTAACAACAGCGAAGTCAATCTGACTTGAATCACAATGATCTCCAGGCTTTAACTCTCTGTAGAAAAGCAGGCACTACAAGGATAAAGATTACGGTATTGACTCCGATATGTGTGATGGCAAATGGCAGCCCCATTACCAACGTGATGCGAATTTGTTCCAAATCGAATCCCGCAGCTAACGGGAAAGAGATATTGGTTAAGAAATCATAGATCGAGGTCAGCAAGAAACCTGCAAGGCCGAGCAGCGCATGGGTCGTCCAGCTCTTAATTGAGAAGAACTGTCGCTCAATCAGCATCTTTCTAAAAAGTCCGCCAACGCAACCGGTCAACGACATGGCAATAATCTGTGACAGTAAAAGAGGCGGAGGCGGAAATCCCATGGGATTTAAGAGCGAAAAGATCGCCTCAGCCACAATTCCGATAAAGATGCCTAACCTGGGCCCCATCCACACGCCAGCGATGAAAATGCCGGCCGTTATCATTTCGATGTTCGGCACCGGCATGAAAATATATCCTAAGACCACGCATACGGCGATCAGAAAGGCAGTGCGGGTGATAGTTCGTGTCTGCATGTTTTCCGGTGTGAATAAAGACAGGGACTTCGGGAGCCCCAAAAAAACAATCCCCAGCGCGCGCCGGGGATTACAGTCGGGCGCCCCCCTCGAGGCTTATACTATCCGGGCTGGTGTCTGACTCGCATTCCCAGCAGGAATGCATACAGTTGCGGGGCAGTGACGGAATCGCACCGTCTTCCCTTGTCCGGAATCTCTATTATTTTACTTTTGGCGAGTAGTCTTTTCCTTAATTCTCGCTGCTTTACCGCTCAATTTGCTGAGATAGTAGAGCTTGGCGCGGCGAACTTTACCTTCACGTATTCTTTCAATCTGCGCGACTCGCGGCGAGTGCAGCGGGAAAACGCGCTCTACACCGACTCCCGCGGAAACCTTTCGAACAGTGAAGGATTCGTTGATACCGGCGCCACTGCGTTCTATGACAGTACCCTGAAATACCTGAATACGTTCTTTTTCGCCTTCAATCACGCGCACGTGAACTTTAATTGTATCACCAGCTTTAAACTCGGGGATATCGGTTTTTAACTGGTCAGCGGTGGCTCTATGTAACTGTTGCATGATCGTTCTACCAGACCTTTATTTCTGTTTATTTTTCTTAATGTAATCCTGCCAGAGATCCGGACGATACTTTCTGGTTTTCTCCAGCGCTTTTTCTTTGCACCAGTCAGCTATTTTGGCATGATGACCGGAGGAAAGCACCTCGGGAACCTTTTGTCCTTCATACTCTTCAGGCCGGGTGTACAACGGACCTTCCAGCAAATCATCTTCAAAGCTGTCCGTGTGAGCTGATTCTATGTCGTTGATCACACTGGGGATTAAACGCGTCATCCCCTCCAGCGTCACTAAAGCGGGCAGTTCACCACCCGAAAGCACATAATCGCCGATAGAAATCTGCCGATCTACCCAGGTATCCAAGACTCTTTGATCTACTCCCTTATACCGGCCACAAATAAAGATATGATGTTCAATACTGCTCAGCTCCTTCAGCAATCTCTGATTAAGCAACTCTCCAGAAGGAGTAAAATAGGTTACTAAAGGTCTTTGCTGATATCCTCCGGTCAAATCATGCAGCGCCAGAAACAACGGTTCCGGTTTCAGTACCATCCCCGGTCCGCCACCGAAGGGGGTGTCATCGACCTGCTGATGTTTGCTGCGCGCCCAAGTCCGCAGATGATAAACATTTAACGTCAGCAATCCCTTTTGCTGAGCTCGCTTTATCAGCGTTTCAGTCTTAAAGCCGTCAAATAGCTTGGGAAAGAGGGTTATAATGTCAACAATCATAACAGTGCAAGATCTGTTTAGTCTTCAACTCCAGAATCGTACTTTATTACGATTCTACGCTCTTTGATATCGATCTCTTGCACGAATTCCTTCACCGCCGGAATCAGTATTTCCCGGTCTTCCTTCTGTATCACATAGACATCGTGGGGAGGCAATTCCAGCACGTTTGTCAGGGCTCCCAAGAAATCTCCATCTTCATCGAAAACTTCCATCCCCAACAGATCCCGGATGAAATATTCATCACTTTCAGTTGCGGGTAACTGATCAGGATCGACAAAAATCTCGGAATTAAGGAATTCTTCTGCTCTGTCGATGGAATCTATTCCGACGAATTTAACAATCGCAATATTCCCTTTGACCCGCATTTTTTCAATGGTCAGTTTCTGTAATACACCACTCTGCCAGACATACAAAGAGGTGTAATGACTTATGTCAGATGGAGACTTAGTCAAGGTGAATATTTTCAACTCCCCTCGAAGTCCCACTGGCTTGGTGATCGTACCGATCTCGATGAGGTTTTCGTCCGGGTCGGCCGCTTCGCTATTCTTCCTCACTGCTGCCATCGACGATTTCCAGATTGGCGCGTTGACCGAGACGGGCTGCCGAAGCAGTTAACAGGGTCCGCATCGATCTAGCAGTGCGGCCCTCCTTACCTACTACCCTGCCAATGTCTCGTTCGCCAACCGTGAGTCGATAGAGAAGACCCTTCTCGCTCTCCTCGACTGAAACCGAGACCTGGTCCGGATCTTCAACCAAATGTTTCGCTATAAATTCAATAAACTCTTTCATTTCTGGCTCCGGTTTGTCCCTCAGCAGAACTGGGTTCAAGTACACTCAACCAAACACAGCGCTAAATTCAAAGGATCTTCGACCAGCATAAGTAGAGTTGCAAGTAGAACAGCAGTCGGTTCCCAGCAAATGTATCCTGTCAGAACATCAGATCTGTAAACACTCTATACGATCCGGGGGTTACTCTGCTTTTTTCGCCTCAGTATCGTCACCCGCGGCATCCGAATCAGCTTTCACTTCGGCAGGCTTTGCTTCCTTGACTTCCTGCGGAGCAGCTTTAGTAGTTTCTTTCACCTTCTTCGCTTTAGCTGGAGCGGTTGCCTTAGCTTTCGCTTCAGCAGGCGCTTCCTCGGCTGGAGCGGCTTCTTCAGCTTTCGCCTCGGCAGGCGCTTCCTCGGCTGGAGCGGCCTCTTCAGCTTTCGCTTCAGCAGGTGCTTCCTCGGCTGGAGCGGCTTCTTCTGCTTTCGCTTCAGCGGGCGTTTCTTCAACGGGTGCGGTTTCTACAGGCTTCTCTTCGGTCTTCACAGGAGGTGGTGCAACTTTCTTTTCCTGCGCTGCTATAACCGTCTCTTCTTTTGCCTTCAAGGCAGCTTCTTTATCTAAGCGAAACTGAGAAACCTTATTCCAGATTTCTTCTTCAGCGATCCCTTTTTTATGCAAAGCGAACGCCATCATGACACCTCGACGCGAAAACAAGTTACGAACTGTATCAGACGGAATAGCTCCGCGATTCAGCCATTTTAAAGCTTTCGTGTCATCTATCACAACTTCTGCCGGTCGGCATAATGGATTATAGTGCCCAATCTTTTCGATGAAAGCGCCATCACGTCGATTACGGGAATCAACGGCTACGATTCGGTAAAAAGGTTGTGCTTTACGCCCCATACGCATGAGGCGAAGTTTTACCGCCACTTATATGTCCTCCAATGTACCATTTTTCCGAAACTGTGTCTAAATCTTTATATTAATATATTTTTATCACATAGGAAAGGGAATTTTTGGCATTTTGCCACGACGCCCCTTCATCTTCCCCATACTCTTCATCATACCGCGTAACTGTTCGTACTGCTTTAATAACTGATTTACCTGCTGAACAGAAGTCCCGGAGCCGATGGCAATTCGCTTCCTGCGGCTGCCGTTAATCAAATGCGGTTTGCGTCGTTCCTCAAGGGTCATGGACAGGATGATAGCTTCGGTATGTTTAAGCTCTTTTTCATCCAACTCCATACCTTTAAGCTGTTTACCTAAACCCGGAACCATTCCCAGTATCTGGTCGAGGGATCCCATTTTCTTAATCTGCTTGAACTGATCCAGAAAATCTTCCAGCGTAAATTCCTGCCTGGCGATCTTTTCTGCCAGTTTTTCAGCGGATTCCTGATCTACCGTTTCCTGGGCTTTTTCAACGAGGGTGACAATATCTCCCATACCCAGGATACGCGACGCCATTCGGTCAGGGTGAAACTCTTCCAGCGCATCAGGTTTTTCACCGTTACCGATGAATCTGATCGGTTTTCCAGTTACGGCGCGAATCGATAATGCCGCACCGCCCTTGGAATCACCATCCATCTTAGTCAGAACAACGCCGTTAAAATCAAGTTTTGCTGCAAATTCCAGAGCTGCCTTAACAGCATCCTGCCCGCCCATACCATCAGCCACGTAGAGAATTTCAGGCGGTTTGACCGCCTCCCGGATCTTCACCAGTTCGTCCATCATCTCCTGATCGATGTGCAGTCGACCTGCAGTATCCATCAGAACAACATCGCGACCGGTTTTCCGGGCTTCGACTAAGGCATCTTTACAGATCTGGACAGGGTTAGCCTGACCCGGCGCCCATACTGGAATGTCAAGCTGCTTGCCTAACTGTTTTAATTGATCTATCGCGGCGGGGCGATAGACGTCTGCTGCAGCCAGCAGTGGAAACTTACCTTTACGACGCAGATGCAGGGCGAGTTTCGCACAGAACGTCGTCTTACCGGACCCCTGCAAACCAACAATCATCAAGGGTATCGGCGGCAGACCGGAAAGATCGAGACGGCTTTGACCTTCTCCTAAAAGAACAATTAATTCGTCATGAATAATCTTAATAACCTGTTGTCCAGGCGTGATGCTCTTGATGACTTCCTGACCCAGAGCTTTTTCCTGAACCCGGCCGATAAAATCTTTAACTACCTTAAAATTAACGTCCGCTTCCAATAGAATTCTGCGAACTTCACGCATCGAATCGCGGATATTGTCTTCGCTCAGCTTCCCGTGGCCGCGAATTTTCTTGAAAAAGGATTCGAATCTTTCAGTAAGTTGATCAAACATCAGCCGTCTGTCTCGTTATTTTCCATGCCGCTTTATTATATCATCAATCAAGTTGCTGCTGGAATGCCCTGTTGATAATGGGATTCGGACCACTTTACCGCCCGTTGCTTTTACCTCAGGCGCGCCGACGATTTCATGTTCCTCGTAGTCAGCGCCTTTGACTAAAACGTCGGGGTTCAAGCCTTTGATTAAATCGATAGGCGTATCCTGATCAAAGAGTGTCACGACATCCACAAATCGCAGACAGCTTAAACCATAAACACGATTCTCCTGATTGACGAGCGGTCTTTTAGCGCCTTTCAGCCTTCTGACTGACGCATCCGAGTTGACTCCGATTACCAACAAGTCACCATGTTTTCTGGCACCAGCCAGATATTCAAAGTGGCCCCGATGTAAAAGATCGAATACTCCATTGGTAAATACAACCGTCTTCCCTGCTTTCCGCCATTCAACCCGCTGCTCGAAAAGCGTGGGCCAGTCGATGATGATATCGCAGTTCGGAGAAGAACTCATCCGATTGTCTCATGCCATTCAGTTGAATTATTATGGGGCTGCTGGATTCTTCTATGGGAATGGCTATGCCAGAACCAGTGACCCTCTGAGCTTTTACCTGTGGGCGATACTGGATTCGAACCAGTGACCTCTGGTATGTGAGACCAGCGCTCTAACCAACTGAGCTAATCGCCCAGCTTAAAAATATAACGAATTTATATAGATATTCTGCCTATTTTTTTAATAGAATGTTAACAATAAAAGCTTCCAATTGATCCTTTTCGATGGGAATAACTCCAACTTCTCCACAGACGATAGCTGCCGCATAATTTGCGATTTGCATTGCTTCTTCGGAAGAGGCGCCTACTGTTTTAGTGACAACAAACGTGGCAATAACAGTATCTCCTGCACCTGAAACGTCATGTATTTTCGCGGCGAATGTGGGCAACTGATATTGTGATGAATCTGCTTTCGTGAAAAGACTCATACCTTTCGACCCGCGCGTGATCATTATCTGACTACAATTCAAGCGTTCAAAAATGGTTTCAGCCGCAGAATCAAGCTCGTCATCTGTATTGATTTTAATGCCGAGCGCTTCTTCAGTTTCACGCACATTCGGTTTGATCAAATCAACTTCACGATATTCGAAAAAGTTGTTGAACTTTGGATCGACAGCAACATAGACATTATGTTGGCGACATATTGCAATAATCCCTTTAATTAATCGTGGAGTTAAAACGCCCTTATTGTAATCTTCAAGGATCACTCCGCTTAATGCAGAGATTTGACTTTTAAATATATCAAGGATCTGAACTTCGGTCTCAGCCAAAATGTCGTATTTCGATTCAACGTCAGCACGCACAACATGCTGATCATTGGCAATGATTCTTGTTTTAATCGTAGTAGGGCGATCCTTTGCTGCAATAATTCCTTTAGAATCAATCCCTAAATCATTGAAAAGTTTACGTATCTGTTGTCCCGATAAATCATCCCCCACAACTCCCAAAGGAATGGGAACTGCGCCGAGATTCAGAACATTATTGGCCACGTTTGCCGCACCGCCCAGCTTAACCGTTTCGGATCTTACTTCTACAACCGGGACCGGCGCTTCAGGCGATATACGACGCACATTTCCCCACATATAGCTGTCAAGCATCAGGTCCCCGACCACCGCTACCCGGCTATTCTGAAACTTACTAAATAGTTCTTTTATCCGATCTGGTTTAAGCTCTATCATCTTTCCATGCTTGTATTTGGATTGCTCAATATAACAATAATATTGTACAAAAGCAATGTTTTTTGAAAGTGGTATTAGCGATTATTACGCTGTCGATAGAATTTCCTTAAACAAAACATCTATGAGAATTTAATGATCTCGGATTTTTTTATTAAAAATGTTAAAGTAAAACCTGAAACCTGCCGATAAGAATACTGGAAGATGAAGAAACCTGCATGAAAGGGGTGTCAACATGAAATCAGGAAAGCTACCCGAAGACAATTTATACTCGATCGCCCAAGTCAATGCGATCACCGGGGTAGCGAAGCCAACGATCCGCTTCTGGGAAAAAGAATTCAATGAATTTTTAAACCCGTTGCGCACTGAAGGCAATCAAAGACGCTATTCACGGAATAATGTTGAAACGATCGAGAAAATTAACCATCTCGTCCGAGTTGATGGGTACACTTTAGAAGGCGCCCGGAAAAAGATGGAATTTGAAAAAGATGAAAGCACTCCTACTGAAGCGCCAAATCATGATCAGCTTGAAAAACTGGCAGATACCATGTCTGACTACCTGTTGAAGAAGTTGTTAGAAAAATCTACCGCATAAGAAAAAAAAAGATAAATATCCTTACAGGGGGTATCCGAGATGAGTACAAGAATCAATCACAACATCCTCTCACTCACCGCACAGAGGAATATCTGGTCAACACAGAACGACCTGGATCAAGCAGTACAACGGTTATCATCTGGTCTTCGCATCAACAATGCCTGGGATGATCCTGCAGGCCTTGCAATCTCCGAACGCTTCCGTGCGCAGATCACATCAATGGAAGAAGCTGAGCGTAATGCAAATGCAAACATTAACATGATGCAGACCGCAGAAGGCGCTCTGGCTACGATGGACGAAACACTGATTCGTCTGCGTGCGCTGTCGATCGAATCATCGAATGGTTCGCTGACCTCTTCAGATAGAGCTGCCCTGGATGTGGAATTCCAGCAGTTAGTATCTGAGATCAACCGAATTGCGATGGTGACCAATTATAACGGATTGAATCTGCTTGATGGAACGTATTCCAGCACCGGCGTAAAGTTCCACATCGGCACTTACAACACCATCAACGAAGATTACTACTTTGTAAACTTCAATTCTATGACTGCCTCAGCGCTGGGTATCAACACTCTGGACATTACCTCAACCCTGTCCGCACAGAACGCCATCGGTTCCATCGACGCGGCTATCGACTTGAAAGATACACAACGTACCAGAATCGGCGCCTACGTCGAAAGACTGCAGGGAACGATCGGTCAGTTGCTTACCGCTAAAGAGAATGCGACTGCATCCGAATCCATGATCCGCGATGCCGACATTGCGGCCGAAATGTCGCACTTCGTTCGTGCCCAGATCCTCATGCAGACTGGTATTTCGATGCTATCACAAGCGAACATGGTTCCGCAGATGGTGGCAGGACTAGTTGGCTAAATTCAAAGAACAAATAGTTTCAAAAAAGTCCGGCATGCGCCGGACTTTTTTGGGGCATATTCCTTATTCCAACGGCGGAACGCAATCCACCGGGCAATATTCTACGCACTGTGGCTCGTCAAAATAACCTTCGCAATCCACACAAAGTTCAGGGTCGATGATATAGATGTCATCACCTTCCGATATTGCGCTCACGGGACATTCCGGCTCGCAGGCGCCGCAATTAATGCATTCATCGGTGATTTTACGGGGCATTTCTCCTCCTGCTACCTCTGAAATGAGGCTTCACCAAGAGCTCTTTCTTGGGCTCTGTGGTTAAACCTCCATTATTTCCCTCTCCTTTTGGGAGAGTATGTCGTCTATCTGTTTAACACTATCGTCTGTTAGTTTCTGCGAAGCAACCTGCAGCTTCTTGGAATCATCCTCAGTAAGTTCGCTGCTCTTCTCCGCCTTCTTAATCTGCTCATTCGCATCACGGCGGATGTTACGGATGGCGATTCTGGAATCTTCCGCGTATTTTTTAACCAGCTTAACCAATTCTTTACGCCGCTCTTCAGTCAAGACTGGAATCGAGAGACGGATGAACGTCCCATCGCTGATTGGCGTCAATCCCAAATCGCTCTTCATAATCTCTTTTTCAATGACACTCAGCAACTGTTTCTCCCAAGGCTGAATGACAATCAATCTGGGTTCAGGAGTTGACAGACTGGCGACCTGATTCAGGGGAACTTGAGAACCGTAGTAATCCACTCTGATGCGATCCAGAATAGCAACTGATGCTTTTCCGGTACGTACTTTAACCAGTTCATTGCGGAATGCATCCACTGATTTGGACATGCGTTCCTTGGCGTCGTCTAATATGGGATGGTCCATCGCTTCACCTTACGACAAGTGTTCCTACATTCTCCCCGGAAACAATTCGTTTCAGATTTCCAGGTGTCATTATATTGAAAACACGTATTGGTATCGCATTATCCATACACAGAGCTACTGAAGTCGCATCCATGACTTTTAACTCTCGTTGTATGACTTCTGTATAGGTTAAAGATTCAAACCTGACAGCTTTGGGATTCTTCTCCGGATCGCTGTCATAAACGCCTTCGACGCGCGTGCCCTTCAGTATGACGTCTGCGTGGATTTCAATAGCGCGTAAGGTTGCTGCTGTGTCGCTGGTGAAATAGGGATTACCTGTCCCCGCAGCAAAAATGACCACGCGGCCTTTTTCCAAGTGACGAATTGCGCGCCTCAGAATAAACGGTTCAACCAGCTCTTTTACGTCAATAGCAGACTGGACACGCGTAACCAAACCCTTTTTCTCCAAGCTGTCCTGTAAGGCTAAGGCGTTTATAATCGTGGCCAGCATCCCCATCTGATCTGCAGTCGCTCGATCCATACCTTTCGCAGAAGCAGCCATACCGCGAAAGATGTTACCGCCGCCTATCACCAGCGCCAGTTCTACGCCGAGATCACTGACTTCTTTGATTTCGCCGGCGATTCTACCGGCTGCGACCGGATCAATACCGTAGCCCTGATCCCCTGCCATTATTTCGCCGGTAAGTTTCAGCAGGACACGCTTATAATGTGACTGGCTCACTCACCCACCTTAATGCGAGAGAAGCGATTAAGCACGATGTTTTCACCCAGTTTGCCTGATAACGCTTTAACCAGATCCCCAACTGTCTGATCGGGATCCTTGACAAAAGGCTGCTCCAGAACACAATTCTCTTCGAAAAATTTATCGAGTTTCCCGGAGATGATTTTTTCCATGATTTCGGGCGGTTTCTTTTGACCGCCAGCTTCCATCTGACCGCGGAAAATTTCTTTTTCTTTTTCAATGACGTCAGCGGGGATATCTTCCCGTGAAACAGCTAAGGGACTGGTGGCCGCAATGTGCATGGCTATATTACGAGCCAATTCCTTGAATTCGTCTGTCCGCGCGACGAAGTCTGTTTCGCAGTTAAGCTCGACCAAGACACCCAGTTTTGCGCCTGTATGGATGTAGGGCTCTACCAAGCCTTCATTCGCTTCACGACTGGATCGTTTGGCAGCTTGTGAAAGTCCCTTTTTGCGGAGAATTGCTATTGCTTTTTCTTCGTCACCTTCGGCTTCAACCAGGGCGCTTTTGCAATCCATCATGCCAGCGCCGGTTTTTACACGCAACTCTTTAACGGCTTGTGCGGTGATGCTCATTTATAACTCCAAATCACACTGACAAGAGCGGGACTGTTGCACTCTTATCATTCAGATTCTTTTTCAGGTAATGCTTCTTTTTTAACTGTATTTTCTGAGGGTTTAGTTTCCGCCTTTGCCAGTTTATCTTTAACGGGCTCGCCTTTTGGCTTTGTCTCAGTTTTTATTTCCGCGGATTTAGTTTCCGTCTTTGCCGGTTTATCTTGTGCAGGTTCACTCTGAGCCTTCGTTTCAGTTTTTACTTCTGCAGGTTTTACCGAAGAGTCGCCAGTTGGTTTAGCAGATTCTGGTCTATCACCCGGAGCGCCACCTTCACGTTGTTGACGCGGCGGGCGCTTGCGCGGACGGCGGCGTCGCTGCTGTTGATCTCGGGAGCGATCCCCGTCTTCTGATTTGACCGGTTTGTCTTTTTCAAAGAGACCGCGTTCCTGTGCGACGGCGGCAGCTTCTTCTACTGCTTCGCTGATCGCGCGGGTGATCAAGCCGATCGACTTAAAGGCATCATCGTTGCCCGGGATGGGGTAATCGACAATGTCCGGGTCGGTGTTCGTATCTACGATGGCAACGATGGGGATATTTAATTTACGTGCTTCAGCAACTGCAATGTGCTCTTTACGGATATCGGCGATGAAGACAATACCCGGCAATTTACGCATATCGCGAATACCACCCAGCACTTTGTCTAATTTTGCTCGATCCTTTTCGATAGTCAACCTTTCCTTTTTAGAAATCTTCTCAAAGGTGCCATCGGAGGCTAAGCGTTCAAAGTTGAATAGAGTCTTTAAGCTTTTACGAATCGTGCTGAAGTTTGTCAACATACCACCCAGCCAGCGTTCACAGACGTAAGGCATGTCAACTCGGGTGGCTTCAGACTTGATGATATCTTTCGCTTGTTTTTTAGTGCCAATGTACAGGACCTTTTCACCGCCTTTAACGATGTCAGATACAGCGGTACAGGCCGCGTCGATGCAAATCTGAGTTTTTTTCAGATCGATGATATGAATGCCATGTTTGGCAGCGAAGATGTACTTCGACATCTTCGGGTTCCAGCGACGGGTCAAGTGACCAAAATGTGTGCCTGCTAACAGTAACTGTTGAATGGATACGACTGGCATACTTTCCTCTTTCTTTGCTAGGGGTTGCGTCGTCCATCTCCGTCATCTCGCGCTCCTATTCCACTACTGCAGAACACCCAGAGAGCAATCGGGAAATGTGCTTTTTTAGTGCAAGAAATGCCAGACTAAGCCGTTTACGACTCGATTCTGGCAATTTCCATTTTATTAGGGACAGACTATCTCTTGGAGTACTGATAACGCTTTCTGGCGCCGGGCTGTCCGCATTTCATCCGTTCCTTTTCACGGGGATCCCTGGTCAGGAACTTCTGCTTCTTCAAAACGGATCTCAACTCAGGATCGTATTCGACCAAAGCTCGTGCGATGCCCAACAGCATGGCTCCAGCCTGACCGCTCTTACCGCCGCCTTTGACAGTTGCACTAACATTGAATTTACCCGTGGCTGAGACGGCTTCAAAAGGCTGCTCAACCAACAAGCGAAGAACCTCACGGCCGAAATAGTCATTGAATTCTTTGCCATTCACGATCATCTCACCTTCGCCCGGTGTCAACCAGACTCGGGCAATGGAGGTTTTACGGCGTCCAGTAGCGTAATACTTATCTGCTGATGCAGCACCCATCTATTCCTCTTATGCTTTACTTGATTTCCGGCAAAGGCTCGGGCCGTTGCGCTTCGTGTGGATGATCCGGACCAGCATAGACCTTCAACTTGCTGAATTGTTGTCTTCCTAAAGGTCCGCGCGGCAGCATTCCTTTAACGGCATGCTGAACAATTCTTTCCGGATGCTTATCACGCATCCTTGCAACAGAGGTGAACTTACCTCCGCCGGGATAGCCAGTGTGCCGGAAGTATTCTTTGTCTTCCTCTTTTTTGCCGGTCAGTTTTACCTTATCTGCGTTGATAACGACGACAAAGTCGCCGGTGTCGAGGTGCGGCGAAAAGATCGCCTTGTGTTTCCCGCGTAGCACAGTCGCTATACGAGTCGCCAACCGACCCAGAACTTTATCTTCTGCGTCAACGATAAACCAGCTGCGGTCAATGTCGCTGACTTCTTTATGGAATGTCTTCACTATTACCCCAAAATTTTGAAACTATAAACTTATCAAAAAAGCCCGTCGAAGTCAAGTATTTTTTGCGATATTCAGCACAAGATATTTTTATTATTTGTTACTTCCTGACAGGCCCTATCACCATTGATTCCAAAGCCTTAAGCATTTTATCCCAGGAATCATCCACGACGTCAATTTGCAGATGCTGGTGGATAACATCTTTTAAGCCCGATTTGAAGAACCTGCTGACGCCCTCCGCCAGAGCTTGTGGATCGTTCGGTTCCACCAGAAGACCATTCTGACCGTCCAGAATAACTTCAGGCAATCCGCCGACTTTTGTGCTTAGAACAGGCAGTTTAAAGTGCTTTGCAACTTGAATTACGCCGGATTGTGTGGCCGATTTATAGGGTAATACCAGCAGGTCTGCCGCTTTGAAATATCTGCCAACTTCCTCATTCGGAACATACTGATTGACGAGTCTCACATTAGCTTCGATGTCCAATCGCTGAATCAGTTCGCGATATTTCGCTTCTGATTCGTAGAACTCACCTGCCACAAGCAACTGAACACCGTTTCCCATGTTCTGCAAAATAGCCGGCATGGCTTTCAATAAGGTATCTAAACCTTTATATTCTCTTACTAATCCAAAGAACAACAGCACTGTTGCCTGCTTGTCGACCGTTAGCTGGTCTCTGGCAGATTCCCGTGATAATTCGATGTCTCCATAACAATCATAGACGGGATGTGGAACATAGGAAACAATCCTATGACGTGATGCAGGAAACCAATCTTCCAAATCCTTTTTCACAACTTCTGACTGGACGACAAATCCATCTACCCAGCGAAACGCCCAGCGTGTAAAAAAACGATCTCCAAGCCTTTTCTCGTGCGGTTTGACATTATCCACTATGTAGAGTGTCTTGACACCGGTAAACCAGCGTGTCAACATGCCGACAAAGCCAAACCCGGGGGCAAAAAAAGGCATCCAGTATTTATAAATTACGGCATCTGGTTTTGCGTGTTTAATCTGCAGAAAAGTGCGTATCCAGGTGAAAGGATTCCAGGGAATGAAACAGGCGTAAGAGGGTAAGTCGATATAATCCTGACTCTGCTCTAACTGGGTTTGTCCGGGAAACAGGAATCTGGGGAACTGCTTGCGGAAAGCTAATATTTTTACAGTATGGCCTGCAGCTTGAAACTTTTTCCCTAAAACCCCGATATATTGAGCAATACCACCGCGCAGCGGGTAAAAAGGACCGACAAAATAAAATTTCAAAACGGCTCCTGATCGAAACCGACAAACAGTTTCGCTGAATACTCACCGCGGTCTGCGGTAAATCGGGTCAAAAGTTCCCCGATCAATCCAAGAGAAAAGGATTGCACACCGAAGACCATCAGTAAAATCCCTAAGAAAAAAAGCGGCCTGTCGCCTATCCAGACTCCCTGCATCCAGCCCCAGGTGAGATACCCTAATATCAATAGACCGGCAAACGTAAACAACATTCCGCCCAATCCGAACAGATGCATGGGTTTTTTCGCAAAACGAACCAGAAATATGACGCTTAAGAGATCCAGAAAACCACTCAGATACCGTTTCGCGCCGTACTTAGATCTACCATGTTTACGAGGATGATGCTGAACCGGCAGCTCTGTGACCCGAAATCCGGCCCAGTGTACAAGCGCGGGAATAAACCTGTGCATTTCACCGTATACCGGCACCTCAGCAATCACTTCACGACGGTATGCTTTCAAACCGCAATTAAAATCATGCAGACGGATTCCAGTCAGCAAACCGACAACGGAATTGAACAGTTTCGATGGAAGCTTCTTCTCAATTGGATCTTTGCGTTTTTCCTTCCATCCCGATACCAGATCGTATCCTTCTTCAAGCTTACGGATAAGGCTTTGAAACTCAGCTGGATCATCCTGCAGATCAGCATCCAGGGTGATCACATATTGTCCTCGCGCCGCCTTAAATCCAGCATGAAGCGCGGCGGATTTCCCATAATTCTTGCGGAATGAAATGATCCGAACGCGCGCTTCTCGATCATGCAGCGTCCGCAGAACTTCCAGTGACCGGTCAGAGCTGCCATCGTCAATGAAGATGATCTCCCAGTTTCCCATCTTGGACAGGTTGGCTTCCAACCGCGTGAATAGCTCATGCAGAGAAGGCTCTTCGTTGAATAACGGAATAACTGCAGAGACGTTTATTTCAGCGCTCAAGACTGCCTCACTAAAAATGATTATGAGTCCAGATTAAAAAGCGACAGCGGCAACGTTTGATTGACTTCGACTTTGGACAGATCAACTTCGACAATAACTCTCTTCTCCCCGGAGCCGAGCTGCACCGACCATGACTTTGGGAAATAAAGATCTGCTACTGGCTGGTGATCTGAAAACCGTCGAAACTGAACGGTATCGCCGTCAGAATTGGATATTAGTTCTTTCAGAACAAGGGGACCTGAATAGTCCAACCAGACACGATAAAATCCGTTCGAATTATGCTGCGATATTTTAAAAGACTCCACCCCTAAATCTTTTTTTATTTCAGCGTCTTCAATGTTGACAGGCAATTCAAAAAGGGGGATTAGAAGCTCCAACAATTGCGCTCCGGTCAGGCTAAGCTGCAAAGCTTCATCAGCCAGTGGTTCTTCCATTGCCCCGCTGACAATACCGGGCGAGGTCAAAGTTTCCAGATAGTAGCGTCCATCTTTCACAACCAGAGTGCCCAGCCTCAATCCCATCACTCCCTTCAGCTCCAGACGCAGTCTGTCCGGTTTTTGATAATAAATCACTAAGCCATGAACTGCATTCACTTCGCTGCTGGTTAAACGAACCAATCCGTGACCCTCAAAGCAGTCCAGTTTCTGGTAATTTCGATCAATTTGGCCGGTTAAGTCGGCAGCGCTGGGAAGGGTTAAGGTTCGCAGATCAGGTCGGGGAGCCTGGCATCCAAACAGCCAGATCAGGAGAAAAAACAGAGAGGAAACACCGATAACATGTTTCATCTGGCCATTTTCTCCCGAATAGCCAGATTGTCGCGGTCGTATTCCAAAGCTTTCTTCCAGTGTGATCTGGCTTTTACTGCATCCCCCTGTGCCGCATAAACGTCACCTAAATGATCGTAAATCGCGGCATTTTCAGGATCATATTCTAAGGCTTTGAACAGATAGATCAGCGCATTTTCATAGTCATCCAGGGCGAAGTAAACCCAGCCCTTGGTATCTAAATAAGATGCATTATCTGGGCTTAAGGACAAAGCCTGATCAACCATACTCATGGCTTCATCCAGACGTTCCTTTTTCTGCGCCAGAAGATAGGCATAGTTGTTCAAAAGCAGAGCATCCTGCGGGGCGACGGTCAAGGCCTGGTTATACACTTCCAGCGCTTTATCCAGCTCGCCTTTATCATCATAGATGAATCCCAGTGTTATGTAAGACCCGATTCTGGAAGCGTCAAGCTCAAGGGACAGATCGAGAGCTTCTAAGGCTAACGAGTCTTCCCCCGCCTGGTAGTGGGCAGAGCCCAGCAATCCCCAGATATCTGCTGAGGTAGGATGATGGAAAGTCCCTGCTTCTAAAATTTCGACGGATTTTCCCGGATCTCCATTGTCAAGGTGCAGGTAGGCCCAATTCGTGAAGTAACGCGGATCGTCGGGATTCAGTTCGGCAGCTCTGGCAAAGAAGCTATCTGCTCGTTCAGGTTCCCTGAGTTCAGCCAGAAGCGAAGCCAGTGTAAAACAGAGACGATCATCTGCTGGATTCATCTCGTAAAGCTGATAGGCTATATCGTAAGCCTTCTGAAAATCTCTCTGAGCGATATAAAGAGTGCTTAACTGCTGCAACGCTCCCTCATCCTGAGGCTCGGTTTCTAATATCGCCTCTAATTGCTCTGTTGCCTCAGACAACCGATTCGATCGCATATAAATCACAGCCAACCGATGGCGGAAATCATTATCGCCTGGATGAGCATCAACGATCCGTTCAACATAATAAGCGGCAGAATCGGGTAGATTCATACGGAGGTACAAATCGCTTAGAAAAGAAATGACCTCTGCGTTAAGCGGTTCATATCGCAGGGCGCTATGCAGATGTTCAAAAACGTCATCATACAGATTCAACGCCAGGTAATCTTCCGCCAGTGCAAGATAAATGCTGGCTGATGTTGAATCAAACTGGAGCGCTTTTCTGTATGACGCTATCGCTCGCGTTATCTCACCCTGCTGATCGTAGACAACTCCTTTTATAAAGAGATCCAGCGCTTGCGGCGATGGCTCTGAAGATTCCACGACTGGCGCTTCGGTGAGGCGCGCCTTGCGAGAGCTCGAACAACCGATAAACAGCGATGCAACGATCAAGATTACGAATAATGCCAGATGGCTCTTTTTCATGGGCCGACAACGATCCTCATAACGTCATGATAACTAACCAACAGGAAGAATATCAACAGCAAAGCCAGACCAACCTTCTGCACATTCAATTTCACCTTGGCCGGAATTTGCCGCCGGATAACGGCTTCAATGCTGATGAAAATCAGATGTCCTCCGTCCAATACAGGGAAAGGCATGATATTGAGCAAACCGATGCTGATGGATACCTGGGCTATCAATGATAAATATTCAACCAGCCCATTACGTATACTCTGACCTGAAATCTGAGCGATGCCAATAGGACCGGCAATCCCCTTGATACTCTCTTCACCAAGGATCAACCTCCTGATAATTTTCAGGCTTTCGGTAATAATAAACCCGGTTAGATAGTAACCGTGTTGGAACGCAGCTCCGATGCCGCGTTCGGTGAAGTTCACCTTTGGGTTAATGCCGATTCTTCCGAATGAAATCGTACTGTCGCCGTTGACATATTCTTCGCTCTGTGGCACTAAGTTTGCTGAAAAGGCCTCTTCACCGCGTTGCCAGACCACTAATAAAGTATCTCCGGCTCGCGGGTGAATGGCGTCAACCAACGCTTGCCAAGTGGCAATGCTGTCGCTGTCAACCAGCAGAACTCTATCGCCAATTTCCATACCAGCTAAGGCAGCCGGATAACCTTCGGGAGCATAACCAACGATGGGTTCATTGCTGGCTTCTGGAACGCCAACCTGCCAGCTTAAAATGAAATATACCAGAAAACCGAGCAGGAAGTTCATGAGAACGCCGGCGGTGATGACGAAAACCTTCTGGAAAAAATTCTTTGACATGAATTCCCAGGAGGCGCCCGTCAGGGGCTCATTATCCATGCTTTCATCGATCATGCCGGCCATTTTTACATAACCGCCCAAGGGCACCCAGGAGATGCAATATTCTGTATCGCCGACTTTCTTGGATATCATCTTCGGCGGAAAACCTAAAGAAAAAGTTTCCACCCGGATTCCGACCATCTTGGCGGCGATAAAATGCCCTAACTCGTGTACAAATACGATGATACCTAAAACTGCGATGAACGCAGCGATAGTGACTAGCATATTAGCTCAGTACTTTTTTCAGATTCTTGATCGCTTTACTGCATTCTCTTCGTGCCCAGTCATCAATTTCCAGAATTGATTCAAGATCGAACACGACTGGCGGTTTAAATTCATCTAACGTCTTTTCAACTAATGCGGGAATATCGTTGAAGGTTATCTCTTTATGCAGGAATGCTTCTACGGCAATTTCATTAGCTGCATTCAGCACCGTCGGATAGCCGTTTCCGCTTTGCAACGCTTCATAAGAAAGGCGTAGGCAGGGGAACCTCTCCAAATCTGCAGCCTCGAAAGAGAGCGACCCGACCTTGGTCATATCCGTTGCCACGAAATTCGCTTCATAACGATCGGGATAGGTCAGAGCATATTGAATGGGAACTCGCATGTCCGGTTGTGATAACTGCGCTTTTATGGAACCATCCACATATTCAACCATGGAATGGATGATTGACTGTGGATGGACGATGACCTCGATTTTCTCCGGCGGGAGATTGAAGAGATAATGTGCCTCTATGACTTCCAGTCCCTTATTCATCATGGTGGCGCTGTCGATGGATATTTTCGGTCCCATTTTCCAGTTGGGGTGTTTCAGCGCCTCTTCCGGCGTAATCGCTGCGAAGCGTTCTTTGGGACGTCTTAAAAAGGGTCCGCCGGAAGCTGTCAATAAAAGCTTTGAGACCTGTTTAGGAGCCTCACCGCGTAAGCACTGGAGGATTGCTGAATGCTCGGAGTCGATGGGAACCAGCCAACCATCACTTTCTGCGACAGCTTCCATCACCAGCGTCCCCGCCATAACGATGCTCTCTTTATTGGCGAGAGCGACCACTTTTCCGGCCTTTAGCGCCGCCAATGTCGCTTTTAAACCAACAGCCCCAACCAGTGCATTGACGACGATGTCCGCTTCACTGTCCTGCGCTAAATCCACCAGAGCGGTCTCGCCAGTGACAAGTTCCAATGAATTCTGCCCCAACTTCGCAACAAGTCCTGCCGCAGATGATTCATCTGCCAATCCAATCCGCTTGGGCTTGAACTTTAAGGCCTGCTCGGTGATTAGATCTATTTGAGATCGGGCCGCTAAGGCGTAGACATTGAAATTATTTTCTAATGAGCTGATTACATCCAGTGTACTGCACCCGATGGAACCCGTTGAACCTAAAACTACGACGTTTTTCATCTATTTTCCGGCTTTTGTGAAGCCTGTTGTATTATTACCTGATGCTGACAGCGAGACCTGCTGTCACTTCGTTGAACGTGCCGATATTATAGTCGCCAAATATCTTGACGAACGGGAACGGTGAAATCGTCAATCCCAGGGTTAATCTGGCACTGTTCGCCTTGATGGTCTGCTCGATAGGAATTGGATCCAGACCTTCTGCTTCGTAGTCATATTCGAAGGTCATGGAATTGATATCGTACGCAACACCAATATAAGGCGTTACGAAGATAAAACTCTTGGATGCCAGAACTGACATCGAGAAGTGTGATGACTTTAAAATATCACCCGCTTTGAACTGGTGATAAGACAACGCGGC
>JAHJDJ010000064.1 GCA_018812585.1 bacterium | reverse complement strand
GTGGAAATCAAGCCGCAGAAGGCAGCCGTAACGGTTGGTCAGGCGGTATCGCTGTTTGAGCAGGAGGTCACCGAACCGCCAGTAGTGCCTGCTTACGACCGCAAGACGCGCATTCAGCAGGAGCTGGAGGTGTTCGGATTTTTAGTGACCCAGCATCCGCTGGAGCTGTACCAGGAAAGGCTGCTGGAGCTGGATCTGATCCCTTCCAATCAGATGCAGGAGTATATCGGTAAACGGGTGCAAATGGCGGGGTGGCTGATCACCGGAAAGGTGGTCAGCACCAAGCATAAAGAGCTGATGGAATTCCTGACCTTTGAAGACATGCACGGTTTAATTGAGACGGTATTCTTCCCGAAAGTGTACGATAAATATTGTTTTATGCTGAACAAGAACCGTCCCTATATCCTGCGGGGAGTCGTCGATGAGGACTTCGGCGCGGTGACGCTAAGAGTGGAAAAGCTGGCGTATCTGTGAAACAACAAAAAGCCCCCAATCACGGGGGCTTTTGTGTTTGATCGAAGCTTCTTCTATTTAAGTAACAGTAGTCTCTGAGTTTGTACTTGATTATCTGCGGACAGCCGGGCGAAATAAATTCCTGACGGCAGATGTGAGGCATCAAATAGTGCATCGTGCATACCCGTGTTCAGGAAACCGTCCAGCAATCTTGCTACTTCACGACCCGATACGTCATAGACGATCAGACTGACCTGACCTGAATTTGTCAGGCTGAAGGTCAGATGAGTTTCCGGATTGAAGGGATTGGGATAGCTGGTCAGCGTACTGAATTCTTCAACAACTGCTGCGCTGAAGCTTTCTACAGTTTCAAATGGATCGGGCACCCCAGCCACAGCGAAAGGCAAGAATCCTTCGATAATATCGGTTCCTGATTTGTCGAATGTTATACTGTCGTCTTCCCAGATAGGTGTTGGATAAGTCCCAACTCTGCCGTAGAGACAGTAATTTCCTGCCGGATAGTTACTTGGAATCGGATAGAACATATCCGGACGGTTGATAGTCCAGCCTGGCTGAAAATCATCTAAATGGCGTTGTATGACTGTCTGGGGTACTCCACCAGCATAAGCAATATCGATCCAGGCATCGAGCGAGTAGGCGGTTGTACCTTCATTCTCGACATAAACCTCAAAATAGAGATCCCCGCCGGCTGGAGGGATCGGTGATCCTGAGACATAGGTCAGGTCGACAAGGAAGGAAGGTGTTCCCTGTTGAAAATAATAAACGCCCATATCAGCTCGCGTACCGTCTGGATCATAGGGACTGCTCGGGTCGCCTGCATCGATGCAGGGTGAGCCAGCAGACAAATGGTAATCGAAGGGCGCTCCGCCCACGTAGAGAGGATCCTGACTGATATCGCCAATTCCGGGTGAGCACGCCTGATAATTGGTTGCATTATTCCAAACGTCATTATAAGAGATGGAATTTGAGCTGTTATTCAGGTAGATGCCGACCTGATTATCCGCGACGATGTTATTCTTAACCGTGGTGAAGCCGGCAGCCGCATGAGCATAAATCGCCTGGTAATTATTGCGGAAATCATTATTCTCGATATTGAGTGAGGAAGAGCTTGAAGCCATTACTCCCCGGCGGTAATCTCCATTGAATCCGTTGTTTTCAAAGATGCAGTGGTGCACAGCGCCACCGTCGAACGACAGGTATCCGATGTCAGGATTGTCGATGAAGAGGTTCCAGCTAACATCCCAGTTACCTGAACCGGAAGATGATATCAGCAGACCACAGCAGGCATAACTGCCGGAAATGCCTGATCCCGTATGCGTCAAAGCGAATCCTCGCACCGCGCCAACTGAGCCCGCCACGCCGGTGATCGTAACCGCGCGGCCATCTCCACCGGCATCGATGGTAGTGGTGACCATATCTTCGCCAAAGAGATATAATCCCTGGTTGATGACGACATTTTCGAAATAGGTGCCGGCGGCAACCATAATGGTGTCACCGACTGCGGCGGCGTTTACTGCGTCCTGAATGAAACCATATTGGCTGGGGACATAAAGGATGGTGGCTGAGGCAGAGAGACAGAGCAAGGTGAGAGCCATGAAAGTAATAGCCAACTTTTTCATATTCTTCTCCTTAGGTTAAAGAGTTGCTATGTAACCATACAATATAAGTCCGATTTCGCGAAAAGTCAAGCATAATTTTCTGGGGGACAAAAAAAAGGCTGCCCCGATTGCTTTTGGGACAGCCTCTCTGCGTGAGTAATATGATCGTTACTGGAAGATTATTTCGACGTAAATTTCTTTGGTGAAGCTGTTCATGGTGTCCTGGACGCGGATTGTGGTGGTCGATCCGACGGGACCGACAGCGGTTGCATAGGCTGTCGCATCATCGCTGGTTGAGGCGACAACAGAAACGATTCCGGGATCATCGCAGCTCCATTCGAAGTAGGGCCAGTTATCCCCCAGAAACGATTCGGCTTTCAGATTGGCGGTTGATCCGCTGACGATGGTCAGAGAATCGATGCCGTAAAGATTGACCGCTGATTTGTTGACGTAGATTCCTTCGATGGCAGGGTAAAAGCCGTCACTATTGAATTCTCCTGACACAATGGCGTCGTTGCCTGCGTGAGGGTTAGTCGGAATATTCAGCTCTAGAGTGTGGTCATTATCACTGCGTTTCGGACTCATGTAATTCAACCAGTAGAAGCTGTTGGCATAAAGACTGATCGACTCTTGAATGGTCTCGAATTCCGTGACCAAATCGCTGATATTGGAGACGGAAATGAAATCTGCAGTGCCTAACTGCTGCAAGACTTCTGGATCGATTTCATCACCTAAACCGACGCTGTAAACCATTTTATTACCGATGGCCTGCAGCGCTTCGTAGATCGTATGCGATCCCTGCGTATCACTGCCATCGGTCAGGATTACCATCGAGCCCTGTGTGATGTTATCCAACGAATAGAAGTCGTACCAACGGGCAGCACCTTCAATTACCGCGCCATAAAGGTTTGTCGAGGCAAACCCAATATCGATGGAATTAATGGCGCTGGTCAGCAGGTTGGCATCTGTGGTGAAATCCTGCACCAGGACGGGATTTTCCGAAAACTCATAGATGGCGATGGATTGTTGAGGCAGCTTAGTGTTCACCAGAGCCAGCGCGGCTAATTTGATGGAATCCAGTACCGCAGCAACACTGGTGCTGTTGTCCAAAAGCAGGACGGTCTTCAGTGAGTAGGGCACTTGATCCAGCTTCTTGACTTTCATGGCAGATTCTGTCGGGGAGACTGGTTCGGCGTCCTCCAGCACCTCGAAATCGCTCGTCTGTAAATCTGCGACGCCATTGCCTGCTAAGTTGGTCGCCTGGAACATGATGTTTACAAAACAGGGCAGTTCCGTACTGATGTTGTGTTCGATCAGGCGATAACCAGGTTGACTGCTCCAATCCGCTGTGCTGAAATTCCATACTGGACCGACAATCGTATCCCCGGAAGTAAAATTGACCGCCTCAATTTGCCAGTAGTAAGCCAGATTTTCATCTAATCCCAGGATCATATAGGCATTGGTATCCACTACCCCCTGGAGCATAGGTGGATTCTGATCACCAAAGTAGATATGATAGAGATCAGCATTCTGACATTCCCAACTCAGCGTCATAGCCAACGGCTGCCCGGAGGCATTGTTAGACGGATAGGGATCATGCGGCGAATTCGGATCTTGCGGGATGATGATATTGGGACCAAATGTATCATTGTCGCAACTGCAGAGCAGCAGAGTTGCAATACCGATAATCAGGAACAGAGAGAGATTGATAGCGATTTTCATGGTAGGACCCCCCTTATTGTAGCACACCGATTACTCTGTAATGTAAAAAGATATGTGATAACAATGAGAAAAGCAAGCAGTAAGTATTGATTTTGTTGTTACTTCAACGCCCAATCGACAGCCATGTTAGCGTGTATTATCGTCGTGTCGAATAATGGAACTGAGACGTCTTCCGGTTTCACCAGCAGCCCGATTTCGGTACATCCAAGAATAACTCCCTCTGCACCATGCGCAGCTAAATCGTTGATGATGCGGAGAACCTGTTCCCTGGACAGCATTTCTATCTTTCCGGCACACAATTCTCCGAAAATAACGTCATGGATTAACTGACGGTCGGACTCTTCCGGTATAACAATGTCGATACCATGTTTGTTCCTGAAGCGGCCTGGATAGAATTCCTCTTCCATGGTGAAGCGTGTCCCCAATAGCCCCACGCGAGACATATTAGCGTTCTTAATTGCTTCTGCTGTTCCATCGACAATATGCAGGAAGGGAATATCGATGGCGGCAGCGACGTTGTCCGCCATTTTATGCATGGTATTAGTGGCAATGATCACACAATCGGCGCCGGCTGCCTGCAGACTCTTCGCTCCGGAGATCATTATCTCGGTCAATTCCTCCCAGGCGCCGCTTCTCTGCCGCGATTCAATATCGTCGAAATTATAGCTGTAAAGAATTAATCGCGCTGAAGCCAACCCACCCAACCTCTGCTTGACCGCCTGATTAATCGTGCGGTAATAAGTGGTTGAGGATTCCCAACTCATTCCTCCAAGAATGCCGATCATCTTCATGGGGATACTCCGCTAAGTTGAGGCGTTCAATGTTAATGACGATGGTAGCCAAATTTCCATTTCAAATCAAGTGAATTTCAAGCTTTGTGCTATTCTTTCTCAGGGGAGAACGACTATCATTGTATAATCAACTTGAAAATGGCAACCAAACTGCTTATCTTATGCTACCTGATCTTCATCAGTTAAGGATTAAACAGGAATAAAACGATGCAAGCATTAAAGCTGCTCTACATAGAAGATGACGAAAAGCAGCGCCAGGCGTTCTTGAAACAAGCCGGACAGTTGGCGTGGGAAATCACGGCGGCCTCTTCCGGGGAGGAAGGACTGGAACGTTTCAAAGCGGAAAACTCCGATGTTATCCTCTGTGAATTGAATATGCCCGGAATCGATGGCCTCCAAGTATTGCGAGAGGTCAGCAAGCGTTCGCCGGATAAACCCTTTATCATTATGACGGCGCGAGGCACGGTCAAGGATGCCGTCAGGGCTATCAAGCAGGGTGCTTATGACTTCGTGTTGAAGCCATACGATTTCGATCTCCTGCAGAACACCATCGAAAACGCTTATAACGCGAGCCACTCGGAGCCAGACCTGGCCCAATCCCTCCAGAAGATCAACCGCGAGTTGGTGAAAGCCATGACACAATTTAGCGCAGTGATGGATGCTGCACCGAACCTGATGATCATCGCTGATGAAAACGATCAAATTGTGAGCTTGAATCGAGTCGCACAAGACTACTTAAATCTGTCTTCTGATGAGTTCCTGCATAAGCCGCTGAAAACCTTCGCCGATAAGATCAAAGATAAATTTGTCGATCCCGAAGACTTTCTCGAGAAATTCTATGCCATCGACTTGGAGAAGCATGCTTATGAATGGTTGGAATTGATTGACCGAGCCTGTGTTTTAAAGGGACCGGTGGAGAGGTTGGTCGTGCCGCTCACCGCGTCGATTGTCGGCAAGAAAGGAGAAAATCTGGGACGGTTCTGGTCCTTTTCCGATGTCACGGAACTGCAGGAAGCAACAGAGTTCTTAAGAAAAGTGGTGGAAGCGTCACCCATTCCATTCATTGTCAGTCGGCTGATAGACGGCCGCGTGCTATTTGCCAATCAGCCTTTGGCCAATCTGATTGGAGTCGCGCCCGAGGATGTGGTTGGGAGGATGACGCCGGATTTCTACGCCGATCCAAACGACCGTAAAGAGGTGATCAGCAGACTTCAGATGGATGGATTCATCAAAGACTATGAAGTCAGAGTCAAGCGAACAGATGGCACTTCAATCTGGATGATCTTTAACTTTGTAGTCACTCAGGTGGGAGGTGAGACGGTTATTTTGGGCGGACTTTATGACATCAATGAACGGAAGATAGCAGAAGACGCATTGAAGGAGAGCGAACAGAAATTCCGGCAACTGGCCGAAACTATCAATGAAGTTTTCTGGATGACCGATCCAAAAACCAATGAAATGCTTTACATCAGTCCGCGGCTTAAAGATCTGGTGGGCATCGACCCGCAGGATCTATGTGGTAATTTTGAGGATGTCATCAGTTGTATCCACCCTGATGACCGCGCTCGGGTCAGAGCGGCCATGAGTAAACAGATTACCGGACAATACGATGAAGAGTACCGTTTTGTCAAGCCTGATGGTTCGATCCGCTGGATTCGTGAAAAGGCTTTCCCCATTCGCAATGATGCGGGAGAGGTTTATCGCATCTGCGGAGTATCGGAAGATTATACTAACCGCAAAGAGGCTGAAGAGGCGTTAAAGTGGGAGAGGAATTTTGTGTCGGCGGTTCTTGATACCGCTGGAGCGCTGGTGGTTGTTCTGGATCGTGAAGGCAGGATTATCCGCTTTAACCGAGCTTGCGAGACGACCAGTGGGTATCGCTTTGAAGAAGTGCAGGGGAAGCAGTTCGGGGATCTCTTATTGACTGCTGACGAGAAAGAAATGGTGGGGCAGCGATTCGAACAATTACTTAATACGGGTCATGTAAGTAAAGGAGAAAACTGCTGGCTGCGGAAGGATGGTCAGAAACGGCTGATATCCTGGTCGAATACGACCTTGAAAGACGACGATGGCAAGGTTGAATATATCGTCGCGACCGGTATTGACATCACTGAATCCCGGGAAGTGGAAGAGAATCTGAAGCTTTATAAAAAAGTCTTCATGCATTCCAATGACAGTTTCGCTGTGATGGATTACAAGGGCAGAATTGTAACCGCCAATCCCGCACAGTTGAGCTACTTCGGTCTTACAGAAAAGGAGGCTATAGGCAGCGATATCCATCAATACGTTAAAGAAATAGATCATGAAACCATCGTCGAGGCATTCCATGATTTCGGCAAATTCCGCGGCGAATTCGAAGAAGAGACCAGCGATGGCCAGAAGTACTTCATCGATATGTCGATTTTCCCGATGTTCAATGATAATGATGAAATTACTCACTTTGTCGCCATTGGCCGAGATATAACTGAAGCCAAAGCGGTACAGTCGGTATTAGCGACGCGGCTTCGCTATGAAGAGGGATTAGCGGCGCTTTCGCAGGATCTGCTGAATCAGGACAGCATCGATGAGGATATGCAGCAGGCGTTATCGCATCTGCTTAAAGCCGCAGACGTGGGCCGCGTCTACTTTTTCGAAAACTTCGAGGACGAGACTTTTGGGCTCTGCATGCGGCAGAGATACGAAGTATGTGCGCCTGGGATAAAGCCGGAGATCAACAATCCACTGCTGCAAAACCTACCTTACAGATCAGTATTCGAGCTTTGGGAGGAAGAGTTATCTCAAGGGAAACCTTACTATAGCCTAACGAAAGATATGCCTGACGCTCAGAAGATGATCATGGAAGATCAAGACATCTTATCTATAATCGTCTTGCCGGTTTTCGTTGATGGCAAGTGGCATGGATTTATCGGTTTCGACGATCTGGAAATGGAGCGTCAATGGACGAAGGAAGAGATACGCTTGTTAAGAACAGCAGCGGAAATGATCGGTGGGTATCTGTCACGGCGCGTGGCGGAAGATCTGCTGCGTGTCAGCGAAGAACGTTTCCGCAGTCTGGTGGAAAATGCCAATGACATTATCTACTCATTTGACCTGAATGGTCACTTCACATATTTGTCTCCGAAGTTCGAAGAGCTGACTGGATTCAAGACAGAAGAATTTTTAGGCAGGCAACATACTGATCTGATCGATGAAGGCGATATCGAGGGGTACGAAGAGTGGATCAAAGAAGCGTCAGATGGTGAATTTTCACGCAAGGGATTCGAATTCAAATCAAGGGACGCACAAGGCAATCTACGCTGGTTTATCACCAATTCGTCCATCGTGCGGGACGAAGATGGAAATCCGATCGAGGTCAACGGTATTGCACACGACATTACCGAATTGCGCAATACTCTGGTTGAATTGGAAGCAGCGTATAAAACCTTAAGTGAGACACAAACTCAATTAATCCAATCAGAAAAGATGGCTTCTTTAGGTCTGCTGGTTGCCGGCATCGCGCACGAAATCAACACACCCATCGGCGCAGTGCGCAGTATGCATCATACACTGGTTCTGGCCCTGTCGAAACTTCAGGATACACTGAAAGCAATCTGCCCAAGCGATAAATTGCATGATGAGAAGTTGGTGAAAACGATGCAAGTGATCGATGAAGCCAACCGAGTCATCAATTCAGGGACAGAACGGGTCACTGAAATCGTGCGGCGCTTAAGATCATTCGCTCGGTTAGATCAGTCTGATCTGAAAGAGGCTGACATCCATGAAGGATTAGAAGACACCTTGACCTTAGTTCACCATGAAGTGAAACATAACATCAAGATCAAGCGTGACTATGGTGATCTACCTAAAATCGCATGTTTTCCGGGAGCCTTAAATCAGGTGTTCATGAATTTGCTGATCAATGGCAAGCAAGCGATCAAGGGAAAGGGTGAGATCACCATCAGGACACGCGCTGAGCGGAACAAAGTCGTGATCCAGTTTAGCGATAGCGGCGAAGGAATCCCGGCCGATAAATTAGACCGCATTTTCGATCCTGGATATACCACCAAGGGTGTCGGCGTCGGGACAGGACTGGGATTGTCGATCTGTTATCAGATCATCCAGGACCATCAGGGGGAGATCACCGCCCGAAGCCAGATCGGCAAGGGGAGTACCTTCACGATTACTCTACCCACCGATTTAAAACGGCGCTCGCCGAAAGCGAAGGGTTAAAGCTGTATGCCTCATTATGCCATCACGTCGTTAGTCGCGTTTATCTTGATCTTTTCTCTGGGACTGATCACACTGGTAACCGGAAGAAGAGACCGTATCAGCGTCTCTTTCGCGCTCTTCTGTTTTTCGTGGAGCATCATCTCGCTTCTTTCGGTGAAGATGCAGAATGTGCCGCCTGCCGATGAAATGCCGCTGCATTGGGCGCGAAGTCTGCCGGTGTTCGCGTTTCTAACCGGTTATCTGGCAGTTCGATATATCTTTACTCTAACCGGTTACATCGATCGTCTGCATGAGAAATTTCTCTTCTTTCGGTGGCGCTGGTACCTGCGCGCTTACGAAGTGATGGTCTTGGCGCTTGCGATTCACTTTTATTTCAGTGACAGTCTCGTGAAAGGCGTTGTTTTTAATGATATTACGGGATATTCACTGGTCTTTGCTTACAGAGTGCCCTTCATCATATGGCCCTACGGCTTGATGGATTTTATGGCTCTAATCGTATTACTTAAAGGCTATCGTGAAACCGGGACAATCACAAAAAAGACCTTTATCCGGCACAGCATCATCGGCCTTGCAGCCGTCAAGGTTGCAGCCGTCATTTTTGTTATCATACTGCCGCAATTTGGCGTTCATGCCAATAGTTTTGCCTTCGATATGTTCGCCTTAGTCGCCCTTTATTTTTTTGCGATTATCATCCGTTACCAATTCAGTCAGATCGAAGAGCTGAATATAGGACTGGAGCAAAAAGTACAAGAACGCACCGCGGCTTTACAACAGGCGCAGGCACGTCTGGTGCAGTCTGAAAAGATGGCAGCTTTGGGGAATTTCATCGCAGGCGTCGCTCACGAGATGAACAATCCTATCGGTGCGGCTCGCAGCATGCATGATTCTCTGATGAGGTCGGTCGCTGTGTTAAAGAAAAAAATAAAAGAAACTGCGCCAGAAATCGAAAACGACCTGGAGGTGCAGAAAGCCGAGAAGATCATCATAAAGGCCGACTCCGTTATCAAAAGCAGTACCATTCGAGTGAGCGAGATCGTTGAAAGGATGAAGCGGTTCGCCAAACTGGATGAAGCGGACGTGCAGGAACTGGATCTGCATCAGGGCATCGATGATGCGTTGACCCTGCTGCATGCGCAATTTGAAGACCGGATTCAGATTATCAAAAAGTATGGTGAAATCAAACCGATCACCTGCAATGCGCGCCAGATCAATCAGGTCTTCCTGAATCTTCTAATCAATGCAGGTGAAGCCATCACCGGACGGGGAACCGTTTTAATTTCAACCTTTAATAAGAATGGATCGGTATGTATCTCCATTTCCGACGATGGAATGGGAATACCAAAGGACAAGTTAGAGCATGTTTTCGATCCTGGATATACGACCAAGGGCGTCGGCGTGGGGACTGGTTTGGGGTTAGCGATCTGTTACCAGATCATCCAGGACCATCAGGGGGAGATTCTGGTGGAAAGCGCCGCCGGTCAGGGGACGACTTTTACGGTGGCGCTGCCTGTAAAATGAAACCATAGAACTGAAGACGAAAAAGAGGCGCCCGGATGATTAAATCCAAAAGCTGCCTCTTTTATTGCTTGAACTAACTTGATTACGACTGTACCGCAAAATGTTTGACGTCCAGCACGTCACCTTTAAAAGTTTCGGACGTCACCGACCAGTAACCGGGATCCAGCGCTCCCTTTTGAGTCCAGGTGCGCCAGCGGCCTCCTGAAACTTTAAGGGAGATCTTGTCTACGACTTTACCATTCAAGCGCCATACGTGATTGATGGTTGTGGTCAAATTCCCCGCGGATGCCTCAACGAAGTATGTTATGGGCGCTTCCGTGATCAGATCTTGCAGGGAAAGAGGTTCAGCAGGTTCACGTTCTATGATCGCATGGCATAGTTCAGATCGGGTGATGGAAATTTGATCCGTTCCCTCGAATGAGGGCCCAATCTCCATTGCGATCTCAGACTTCACAGGATTAATCAGCGCGTCTTCAGCATCGGTTATCAGGAACCCAGCATAGTTATAGTGTGATGATTGATTGTTGTTTCTACTGATATCGTCATAAGCGCCGGGTAAGAAGGTGGCGGTTTTACCGCACTTTGAACAGATGTGAGAAAGCGATTCCGGCAGTTGCAGCATCCTTTCGAAAGATCCACATTCCTCGTGGTAGTAATCCAGATATTGTAATTGACTCTCCAGCACGAGGAAACCGACTTCCGTTAATTGCTCAGTTTCTGCAGAGACGGGTAGCTGTGTTAGAACACGTGTCACTCCAGGAGTATTTTTCGCAAATACGAGGTGTGGCGCCAGCGCAAACCCCAAGACGCCCGCCGCCGATAAACCCATAAAACGCCGCCTTGTAATTTCAGGGTTTTCCACGGGTACTCCAGGCTGATTGAACAATTTGAATTTAGCCCGTCGAGAGCTGTTTCTTCCCAGCATGAATATCCCCCTTTCGACTTGAGAAATCATAACAAAATCACCTGCAACTGTTTAACCGAATCTATCCCTTTTGCGTTCCCTGAAAAATGCAGCAATATCCTGAGATTGGATATTCAGATAGCTATACTGACGAGATGAGATTCAGCCTATCCTTCACTTGCATTTTCTGCGAAAATATTTTATCTTCTGCTAAGAAATATCCTGAAAATAAGATAGTATGAACCGAGCAAAAGTAATATTCAGCAAGATTTTAACCGGCGCAATTTTTGCGATAGGCGCTTTTCTGATTTTGTTCCTCCTGGTGTTTTTCGTGCGTGAGGGCACCAAGATGGCCACTTACCATAACAGAGGATCTATCGAGAGCGCCATTACGACCTCAGCAGACTCAATTTATACTCTTGGTCGAATAGAGACCAAAGATTTCCCCTCACAACCCATCCCCGCACAGGGAGATACCGTCTTCAGCATTAATGATTCTCTGGCGTCCGCTGAATTGATTACCCGCTACTTCAGTTCCCCGCTGGATACCGGATTTGTCGTGCCCGTGGGTTATCTAAACAATGGGGATTCATTAGTCACCCAGTTGGTTGCCACTCGGCCTCGCACCATTGATTACGTGCAGCTCACTGTGCTTCAAATTCTAAGGACCTTGCTGGCATTCAGTTTTCTGGCTGTCGGGTTCTGGGCATTTCTGAAAAGATCCTTCTCTGCAGGCGTGCGCGCGCTTACCCTTTTCTGCTACGGCATGGCAACATTCTTCACATTCGGTGTTAGCGCGCTGCCCGGATCATACGCTTTTTTTGATATCCCCTACTTTGAAGTTATCAGACAGATCTTCTTTATCCTGGCCGTGATGTTCGGCGCCTTCTGGTTGAATCTGCAGTTACTATTTCCTACCGCCAAAAAATTCATACAGAAACATACGTTGCTTACCTACAGTCTGATTTATGGCCCTTATATAGCGTTACTACTGGTAGAGTATTTTGATATTCCTGTCCCCAATCAAACCGCGTTCATCATAATATCCCTGCAAATCGCCATAGGATTTACCATTCTGGCGATCACACATTACCGCACAAAAGATAGTCTCCAACGACGACAGACGGGCCTTGTTCTGTGGGGATCAGGAGTGGGCCTGGTGGCTCTGTTCCTTTTACTGATATTTGCCGTTTTCTTCGGCGAAGTGCTGTACGGCTTTAAATGGACAGTACTCCTGATCACCCTCGTTTTACTGCCATTGATTTTGTCGCCGATAACTTTCGCTTACGCATTTGGACGCTACCGGCTGCTGGAGATAGAAGGGAAACTGAAGCGCGGCACAAGGTACGTCGCTATCACAGTTTTAATGCTGGCCCTTTTAGTTGGGTCAGTTTACGGATTAGGTGAGTTACTGATCCGTGAATTCGGGATCATCGATCGTACGCCAACGTTTGTGGTCGCGCTGGCATTAGCGCTCGGATTCAGTCCTGCCTGGAGGCGTGTGCAAAGCGGCTTAGAACGCCGCATCTACCCGGAACGCCATCATTTGCGGCGCGTCATCAGTGAGTTCTTACGGGAGATTATCTCTATTCCTGACAGAACTGCGTTTTGGGAGCGGATCCGTGAACAGCTCCATAAGTCGTTCGGAATTGAGGTAGTCCATCCGGTTTTAAAGCGAGATGATGGTGGGTACTACTCTTTCAACGGCAGCGACGTCGAACTGACGCCTTTCCTGGATGGACAGGAGATTACTGAAAAATTAAAAACCGCTTGCTGCCCGTTACTGATCGATGAGGCGCTCTCCAGCGGCCGCGTAGTTATGACAACTGAGAGTGTCAAATGGTTTGAAAACCGCAAAGTTTCACTGCTGCTGCCCTTGGTGATGCAGTCTCAGTTGGTCGGTTTTGTTTGTCTGGGAACCAAGATCGAGCAGGAGGATTATTCGGCTGAAGATCTGGAAATATTGAATTCCCTGGCGTCTCAGGTGGCTCTTGCCAGCGAAAATATTCGCCTGCTGGAAGATAACATCGATAAGAAGCGAATGGAAGAGGAGCTGAAATTCGCCCAGCGAATCCAGAGAGGTTTCCTGCCGCGTGAAATACCAGAGACCAGAGGATTGAGCATCGCTGCGGAGAGTCAATTTTGTCTGGAAGTCGCGGGAGATTACTACGATGTTATTTCTCTGCCGGATGCAAAAACTGTCATGGCTGTAGGTGATGTTTCCGGTAAAGGCGCTGGTGCAGCGTTACTGATGGCAAATCTCCAGGCCTCACTGCGAACCGCTGTGGGCGTAACAACAGAGCTCTCTGACATCGTGGCTCGTATCAACGATCTGATTTATCAGAATACTCCTCAGGAACAGTATATCACCTTTTTCGTCGGTATTTACGATCCCGATTATTCAATCCTGAGATATGTAAACGCCGGGCACAATCCCCCGATTCTGGTTCATGCTGACGGTACGGACGAAGAATTGAGTGAAGGTGGTTTGATCATCGGAGCTATTCCAGGCGTCCCCTACCAGCAGGGTGAAACAAGGATGGCGGCAGGCGACACTCTGTTGATTTATACCGATGGCATCAGTGAAGCCATAGATACTGATGAGGAAGAATTTGGCGAAGACCGAATCCGCCAATTACTGCAGAAGTGTCATGATCTTTCTCCCGCGGAGATCATCGAATGTCTTAAAAATGACGCCTTGGCATTTGCCGGCAATAAGCCCTGGGAGGACGATATGACCCTTCTCGTGGCGAAAGTGAAGTAGTGTTATGTGAGACGATTCCTGTTGCGTCAGGTCCTTAGCGTAGCGATGACCTGACGCACTACTAAATTCAGCAGGAGTAGGGTAGACTAAGTGATCCCGACTGATCGGGAGGAACGCAGTCTACCAATAAGAGAAGGTGGACTGCGTTCCTTAAAATGGGATTTAGCCCACCTTACGTTTACTGTTGACTTAGGGGAATCGGCAGCGCGATGACAATAGGTGTAGGGGCGCAGCATGCTGCGCCCCTACCGATTAGAAATACCAATTATTAGTTTAAAATAAATGGGGCTGTTCCTTTCGGGACAGCCTCATCACTATTGGTAGCAATTTTCAGTCAAGAATGATTCCCGTCAGGGTTTCTCCACCTTAAAACAGCCATTCTCACCGCCATCCGGCAGTCTGGGATTTTGTGGTTTACCTGCGGTCCCATTACCATCAGGGCTCTGGATAGGAAATCCGGAATTACTGTTGCATCGTTCGAAGAACCTGGTCCAGAAGGTTTTCAAACTTTGCGCAACTGGAAGATCTGATTGCTGTGCTTGGATGGATGCATAGATCCCATCTATTATCGCACCCCCAGGTTTTGCTTGTACAACTGAGGCCGGAGCCAGCAGAAGTAGTCCCGCTAAAGTTGCCAAGATGGCTGCTTTAAGGAAGAATCGGTTCGATTTCATGATTATATCTCCTGTTCTGAACTAACAAGTTTGCGGTCCGCCAGCCCAAAATATAAGGTGAATGCTTCAGCTCCATTTTCCCCGGGTTCACAGGAAGCCCTCTCACATTCGCGGTCAATGAAGCTGCGGACGTCACGATAGACTAATTGGGCTCTTTCTGGTGTTAATTGATACCAATGATTCCGCAGCAGCGATACTGATTCAGGATACTGGAAACGATTCCGAATCACTTCCAGCATCGCAGCAGAAATTTTTCTCGCTGAATTTGGATCGTTTAGAATTGAGCTGCCCAGATAGTAGTAATACGGTTTGGTGATCTCCATGTTCTCCCGGCACTCCAGTTCGTAGGCATTGCCAGTCCCGCGCAGAAATTCGTTGACAGCCTGCTGTAGGCCTCGAGCTTGATCCGGAAGCATGCTGAAAGTTTTGAAGGTTGGCTTACCGACAGTCTGATTAAAAGCGTCGATATGCGTTAGAAGGCCGGAAACTCTGGCAGAAAGATCTGTGGCATCGAAGAGGTTAACGTGCGTTTCTGCGGTGCTATAAACCGTTTTGCCATTTTCATCATAAGAGACGATGATCCCCTTCTGTTCCATATCCAGAAGGATTGTTTTCAGTGTGCGGCGCTGTAATTCGTGCGGTGCGTGGATCAGATAACTGATTTCCGCTAAAATTTGATCAAAAGTCTGTTGCTCACGCAATAACACCACCGTGATCTCTTTCTGTATCTCGCGTATCTTGACTAAATCGCCGGAAAGATCCTGTAACTCATCCAGCGACTTGAGGGTATACTGGACATTCCGGAGGGAAATCCCCAGCTCGGTGACGATCGCCATCTGCGCTGCGAAAGCAGATTTGTCAGCATGGCGTTTTGAACAGGTGTCCACCATGGCTAACTTCAGCAGATTTTTCATGCCGGCGATGTCTTTATACCCCCTGTCCATTGCCCAGGTGCTGATGCCCTGAAACAATCCATAGAGCAGTTGGGTATCGCTATCTCGAACCTGCATAGTTGCCTCCTCTCGGCCTTGAGGTCCCTTCGTTACCTCGCAATAACATAGTAAGCATGAGACACTCATAAAATCAAGTGCAATTTTTTGCACTCGAGGGTATACGGCTGCCCAGCCTATAAAAATATACGTACAATTTAGCCGGAATGCAACAGTTTTTTAGTAATAGCTGGGATAATTTTGGAATTGTCTATTTTTGTGATGACACTAGTGTATGAAAGGCTGATTAGGTCTGTCTAACTTTCCTGATGTCCGAATCCACAATAGTAGCCGTAGGTTTTATACCTGCGGGATATCATTCCTGTTGCGTCAGGTCTTTAGTGCGGCGATGACCTGACGCACTATCGAATTCAGCAAGAGTAGGGTAGACTAAGTCCCTCTTTTCAGGGACGCAGTCTACCAAAAAAGATAAGGTGGACTGTGCCTTGCTTATCGCCCAGCCCTGAAGGACGTGGGCGACAGAGATTGCAAGCCCCGTGAACGGGGCTCATTCCTAACTGCAGGGGTGAGGTATTTACGTAGGGGCGCAGCATGTTTACCCCCTTTTGGGGCTGCGCCCCTACAACAGCTAACAGCTAACAGCCAACTGCTATTTCACCAGCAGCATCTTCTTTTCCAGAGTGCGGTTACCCGCTTCCAGGCGGTAAATGTAAACACCGGACGCCAGCTCGCTGCCGTCGAATTGGACAGTATGCTGACCGATACTGTAGACCCCTTCTACTAAAGTGGCGATCTGTTCACCCATTAAATTGTAAACTGACAACCGAACGTCGCTGATCGTCTCCAGTCCAAAGGTGATTGACGTCGTCGGGTTGAAGGGGTTGGGAGTGTTCTGATATAAGGCAAAACTGTTTGGCTGCGATCCGTCTCCAGGATCGGTCGAAAGCGGAGGCGGCAGGTGTTCGACATGAAACACCGGCGTATCGACAATGGGCGATGTCGCGATTTCGTCAACTGGCACTTTGTGGTACACCACTGGGTTATCGGTGGCAACACCAAATCCGACAGGCGACCCACCCGCATCGAGATCGAGAATGTAGAGGATATGACAATTCCCGTCTACTACCTCTGCCATGGATGGATAGGCTTCTGAAAAGCATTCTCCTGGAGCTGCGTTGGACGGTGTGACCGAGTTGGTAATATTCGTGCCTTCTGCCCAGGTCAAGCCGTTATCCGTAGAAACTGAGATCTTTATTTCACCAGAGGGGTAGCCCCCAGCAGAAATGGCGCTGGTATCGACATCGAATTCCTGGTACATGCAGTAGAGGTACCCTGTGGCAGGGTCTTGTCCTAAGCAAGGACGCTGGGCTCGGAATGCCCAGTTCCCACAAGAGACCGTGTTTTCAGGATCGAAGGCATTGGCAATCAATTGGTAATCATTGGGATAACGCTCCGTCCAATGCCAGATGAGTGAAGCATTGATATAGACCATCCCGCCTTCTAATTCGAACCAGCGGGGCGTCGTAAACGCGATATGGATGTAATCTTCCGAATCAAAGAAAAGGGAAACATCCGCGTACGCTCTCAGGGTATCTCCATTGGCCAGCAGTGTATCCGGCAAATAGGATAGTTCGGGAGGCAGGAAGTTGGTCACATTCCAGTCGTTATCGAAGTTCAAATCAAGGCCATCATCATCGACCATGGATCGGATATCCCACCCGCCAGCTCCCTCTATCGTGGCGGTCCAGGCCCCGCCGACTCGGTTGGAGACGTCCGAAGCCGCGACTTCATTGCAGATCTGGGCGAAATTTGGCGGAGTCAGAACCTGGGGTGTAAAATCCATCGTATAGGTGGACCAGTTGAATGTTCCCAGTGTCCAGGTTTGCCCCGTGGCTTCACTGCCTACACTGGTCACCAGAACTTCTCCATCAGTCTTCATGGCTATTCGAGGCCAGATATAATCAAGATCCTGGCCGTTGTACCAGGGGATTTCGGTTGTCAGGAAAGCGCCTGTCCGGGGGAAAAAATCCACCGCTACGGCAGAATGCGGATTCTGGCTTCCCGTGGGCAGAATTTGATGGAAAGTCACATAGGCTACGCCATTGTCGTCCACAGCCATCGTTGTGAAACCACCACGCTGAGCAGATTCGACAGGAGTGCCGTAATAGGGCCATCCCTGAATGCCTTCGGGCGATATGAAGTTGTAATATATATGGCGATCAATATAGCCTGCATCCAAGCCGTTGGTCCAGACCAGTTGGATGTAACCTTCATTATCCAGCACGATCTGACGGCCAATCTGGCTGTTATGCTGGTACTCATACCAGGTATATCCCACAATCATAGTATCGCCGACCAGATCGACGCCATCGACGTCATCGAAATGATAGGGAGGATAGACTGCAGGGGGAGGTTCATGATCTTCCAATCCGGTTAGCACAGGAGGAGGAGTGAGGGGCCTGGTTTTGTAGGGGGTTGCGGCAAACGCCAGCAGTGGGATCAAGACTGCTATGGCGATGCTAATGACATGCTTTGACATTTTGCACCTCGCGATAGTTAGGACGGGATTTATTGATTCGTTTCGTTTGTCTGCCCACCAAGTTGTATTATAACATATTTCCTCGCATAAGTCAAGCGCAAAAATATACATCCCTTAAAAACTTTCCCTGACTTCCCGTGATGACACCCTCTTAATCTGCTTGCAATCACGGGATTATTTTTGTATTATTAGCTTATTAAAGAGGATTCATTCCATACCTTTTTAACCGACCCTGAAGCATCGAGGAACCTATGTCCGACCAATCCTGGAAAACATCTATCACCAATATCGGCGGTGGTGAAATCCGCGTGCGCGGCTATGACATCGCAGAAATCATGGAGAAGCTGACTTTCGCCGAAGTGGTTTACCTGATACTAAAAGGCGAGTTGCCCAACGACAAGCAGAAACGTATGATGGAAACCATGCTGGTTTCTTCCATTGATCACGGTCCTACGCCGCCCTCGGTTCTGGCCGCCAGGACGGTTTTTTCCGGTGGCAATCCCTTAAACACTGCTGTAGCAGCCGGCGTCATGACCATTGGTGATTCACACGGCGGCGCCATCGAGAAATGTGCAAAGATACTACAGGAATGGTCACAGAAAGAGGGCTCGCCGCAGGAATTGGCAGAACAGTTGGCCGCTGAAATGAAAGAGCAGAAACAGCGCATGCCCGGTTTTGGTCACCGCATTCATAAAAGGGATCCACGAACGGTCAAAATGTTGGAGATCGCTGAACGGATAGGCTATAAAGGCCGCATCATCGAGTTAGCAGTCGCCATTCAAGATGAGCTGGAACGGACATCGGGACGCGATCTGCCCCTGAACGTCGATGGCGCGATCGCGGCGGTGATGAGTGAAATGGGCTTTGACTGGCGGTTGGGAAAGGGATTTTTCATCATCAGCCGCGTTCCAGGTTTGATCGCCCATGTTTACGAAGAATGGACCCGCGAACGTCCCATGCGGAAATTAGGCCCGCTGGCTTACGAATATGACGGCCCTGACAACCGGACGATCGCATGAGACGTCTGCTCCTGATCGCATTTCTGATTTCTTGCTTTGCAGTAGTGTCAGTTCAGGCTGTAGAGATCAATCCCGCTGGCAAGATTTATCTGCTGGATACCAGCGCGCGCATTCTGGGAATGGGCGGGTGTGGCTCGCTGATCGGCGATGCCAGCAGCGGGCTTTATAATCCAGCGGCTCAAAATATTAATCCCGATGCCGCGGGAAGCTTGTACTGGAATCCCGATCCTGCTTTCGGTTTCAATCATGATTTCGTGGCTGTCTCCTTAGCCGCCAGCAGCGAGTTCGGACATATCGCTTTTTCCTATCTGGTACGGGATGGGCTGGAGGATTCCTACTATCCTCCGGAAGAGGCGACTTCTTTCGTGATCGCAGGCCGTCCTTCTAAGAAACTGAATCTGCATTTGGGTCTCGGATTCAAGATTCTGGTAACGGAACCTCAGCAGGTTCCTTTCACGCCGATTAACGACCAGAACACGAAAGCCTACAAGATGGGTTTCGATCTGGGGGCAGTGTATAGCGGTCTATTCCCCGAAACGACATCCGGCGGGATTGACCCGCTGCGCAATCGCTGGCGCAGCCGCTTTGGTCTTCCCGCTGAAAGAGGGATCAGCGTCGGCGCAGCGTTTCTGAATCTGGGCGGCGAGGTCGATTATGAGAATACTGTAGTGGATGCGCCGTTACCACAAACTTTTCGCGGGGATCTGCTTTGGAACGCTTATGCAGATGCCGTCTATGGCTTGAAGGTTGCCTTGCAATTTCAGAAGATGCTGGTAGGACGCAAAAAGTCAGATAATCCCGAAATGCCGGGCGGGTATTACAAAGCAAGCGACGCGATTTTCAACGCCTGGGGAGGGGGCAGTTATGAAGGTCCCTGGACGACGCGCTTTGGAGTTGAAATGAC
>JAHJDJ010000063.1 GCA_018812585.1 bacterium | reverse complement strand
TCGTTCAGCAGCCTGGCGATATTGCTGTGTACCTTCGTCTGTTCTGGATCACCAACTGGCCATTGCATGTCCAGAGCATTCAGATAGTAGTCCCTATCATCCTGCGGATTCGGGTACACATCGATACTGAAGTGTTCCGATAATTGTGAGGCAGTCAGGTGATATCTTCCAGCTTCAGCCGCCTCATTCAGCCAAATATCGTATGGCCATTCATAGGTTATGAAAGGATGCGGATCCCGATCCTGGTACACAGGACTATAATCTGAATCCCATGTGCTACCATAAGTGCCGGCCCATTGGAATTGATCCAATAGTCCTTCAGTATAATAGCTCCAGAAGTTATTTTCGACGCCAAAGCGTAGACCATTTACATTCTGATCCCAACCGATATCTGAATTGTAGGCATCGATGCGACCTTCATTCTGTGGTCCAGCGCCGCAATAAGCCTGCTGGGCGCAATAATCGACATAATTCTGAAGAATATTACCATTGGGATATTCAGGGCCGAGATCATTAATCAGTTCAGCATCATCTACTGCATTGAGAAAAGGCATGGGAGTTGAAGCAAAAATATAATAGTTACCCTCCCGCACAGACCAGTCTGGTTCGTATTCCGCCGGATCAGAATTTCACCAATTCGGGGAGATAACACTATAATCCTGTGAAATACTCTTTACCATCTGATAATTCCTGAACAGCCTTTCTGCCAATCGCACAACCGCTGGATCAGTATTTGACACCGTTACCTCACGTGGGACATCTTTATTCTGAAAATACCTGTGCGTGTCTTTATCCGGTTCATTCTCAAACTGGAATATTTTTACTCCCCTGCCTCCCCAGCCACTAGCAAGCCCATAGAGACCATAAGGTCTGTATCTGTTAACCAGCAGTCGAGTGAACATGGCAGGAAGTCTTTCATCACATGCTCTTTGCCAGTGATCATAGAGGGGTTCCGGAGGATCTTTGTCAAAGTTGCCCTCTGTCCATTTTGGATTCCCGTCACAGCATATGATGGCGTCAAGATCCCAAGCGCTATTTCCCAGAATCGCATCTAATTTTTGATCGTAGTGATCCCAGAAATAGTGTCCTTGCAGAGTACTGACTTTGCACCAATCTACTGCAAGTCCAAATTTCTTGAACGTTCCATCGTGCTCATTCAAGAATTCAGTGATCGTTTCAGGCTCGCAATCACCGAAAATATCTGCATTAGCACAAACAGCGCCTGGCTCCATTGCATGAATCTGCCCTGATCCTACAGGATACTCCTGCAGATAATCACTCATCTGATACGTATGGTTTGGAAATGGGGCATGACTCTGAACTGTATGCGTAGAGCCATAGGTTGGATTAGAAGCAGAATATGCAGAATGCTCGTAGATTACGTTCTGGCCGTCATTGCCGATGGCAAGATCAAGTTCGGTTGAGTAGGTGTACTGGATTACCATACATTGTAAATATTCAGGCCACACGAATGGATTCTGGAAAACATAATCCTCATCTATTGATACCCATCCATCCGTTGAACTGTAACAATATTGAACCGTCTCGTCCTCATGCATAAGTCCAGTATCACTTTTATAAAAGATTCCTTCAACTTCAATAAAGGGCCATACATCAACATATTGAAGCCGGGGATCGGTAACTGGATCGAATTGGATTTCACCAAGCTGAACGCTTCCGGACGCATTCTCAATATCCCCCAGAGCCAAGCATGTCGACAGGTCGGGTGTGCCATTTTCATCAGGTAAACTATTCCAATCCCAATTATCTAGCGTTGGGTATTGATTTACTGGATTAAGATATAAAGCTTCTAACCCGCGGTCAGAATCCCAAACATATTCGTAATTTACACCGGGATTCGTTTCCTTGTAAATCGGATAAGATGAGGTTACTAAATCCAGATTTCCAGCTTGAACATTGTCAATTTGCGCCCATTGGATGTCAGTGACGAACTGAGTCTTGTTGCCTCCAGCATGATTCTCATTTGATTGCCAGATATGTTCTAATTCATCTTCGTTAGTATTAAGCTGATATACATCATTGCGATACCCTTGGTAATGCTGGTCTTCTAAATCAGGCTGCACTTGGGAAGATCCAATTGCGAGAGCCATCTTGTCTCGTTGGTCACCAATGAATCCGAATGAAGCACAAGATTGACTCTCTTTCCCTCCAAGCTGCTCGCCTTGCGGGTAATTAAAAGTCCAATTTATTTGAGTCTGAAATGTGTTTTGTCCAAAATCTCCGTCAATGTGTTTGAGAACACGAGGTCCACCATATCTATTACTGCAGGGGAGATCGAGAAACAGGTCAAAGTCCCCATCTTGATCAAAATCTCCGAATTCCATGACCGTACCGTGAAGGTTATATTCAACCGGATGCTCTTGTGGATCATAGTATGGGTCATCGATCTGGCCCTGATATGTCATTTCAGTGATGTACGGTCCAAAATTGAACTCAATTGCACCTTCGGTTATTTGCCTGTTTCCCTCAAATTCTTCATTCAGATAGACTCGAAGCAGACCTCCAACTCCCAATGTAGCGAGATCAAGATAACCGTCCTTGTTAAGATCTACCCAGCGCACCACGTGGCAATCATATGAGCCAGCATCTTGGTCCTCCCATTCATTGGTAAACTTGCTTTCCCAATCTGCAGCAGGGTATTCATGTTTAAGAATGAAGGCACCACCATCCCCCCCTTCACCAACTACCGTTCCAATCGCGATATCTTGATTGCCATCCTTATCATAGTCAGCGACCGCGATGCAGTCAATGCATAATTTTCCCAAACTATTAGAGATTGAGACAGGACTGTTAAAGCCGTTATCCCATTCATAAATATAAACGTAATCACCAATTTCAGATTGTTGGACATCATCAACACCATTTTCATTCCACTGGTAGGGATAATTATAATTGCCAACAACGAGATCTAAATCCCCATCGGGGTCGTTCGGATAATCATCCATGTTTACCAGTGCAACACTCATCGTAAAACCAATGTCTTGTAGAATGATACTTGGGTGCTGATCCCAAATGTCAGGTTGTGCAATCGAGTCTGTGACCATCCAGATCATAGACAGCGACACAATTAAAATAATACTAATTTTCCTCATCATTACCTCCAGATATAATTTGTGGTCATGGATTTAAACAAAAACGCCTCAAGTTCCTACAGAGAGCTTCAGGCGGTGGATTCTATAGTGGATGCGATCTGGTTCATGCGAGTAATACATGGAATCAACCCTGAAATCAAGAAAGGGTATGATGGAAATAGCGGATTCTTTTTGCAATATAAGTACTCGAATCGAAAAAGTCAAGGGAAAAGAATTGCAAAGAGCAGAAATTTAGTTATTGATATAAGGACTAAAAGATCTAGCTGGAGTCTTTTCTACTAATCTGAAGCGAGTTATCTCACTACTGCACACTTGTGTAAATGCATCTCTTGGCCATGATAATTTTGCTTGACTGACAGCAAAAAATGTCTTATATTTTATCATATGTTGTACTGCATCCAAATATCAGGAGTGGATCAAGCCCTCGAAATGTCAAGGCGAGTTACTTTTCCTGCTTATCCCCCTTAGAAAAGAAATCAACCTATTTAGCTAGTCACAGAAAGGGTTGCGCAAAAGTATTACAAAATAATACTCGCAAATCTCTTGACTTTAATTTCTTTTCGCCGTATATTGTGATGAGTGGTTCAGGAGGAACCGAATTATAAATAAAAGACCCATACTCAAGTGAGATTGGGTACTTTCAGTGGCACAGTAAGTAGCCTAAAAAAGAACATCGGGGTAGTTGCTGTGCGACGGCTATATCTTAGGAGATCGCCTGCTTTAGTGGCGATGTCCTAAGGTTAAGAAGCCAAATACATCTCAGTTGAGCGGTATTTGGTGCCATAAACGGAGGCATTTTGCAAAGCTTATAGAAATAAGCTTTCAAAGTGAAATGTCTGCCTATGGCATCGAATACCGCTTTTTTATTGGAATATTCTAAGTAAAAAATATCGATTCTAAAAGAATGGATGTGCTATTGAGTATTTGCCCCCATCAATCAATTTGAAGGATAAACGAAATTTGGCAAGGAACTTCTTCATGGCATACAGAATGGTAGCCGCAATAATTGACAGCTTTAAGGCTAGCGAAATGTGAACAAATTCAATGAACCAAAATATCCAGATAAATACCTCGAGTCCATCGACTCAGAAAAGCCCTTCAAATCAAACTGCGGAGTGGGCAAAGTACTACCAAAAACGCCAATGGTGTCCGGTCCCAATTCCCGCGGGTGGAAAGCGACCATTGATCAGGGACTGGCCGAATTTTGTGCTCACAGACAATTTCCCTTGGACAGAGACAGGCGTAGGTATTATCTTAGGCGAACGTTCAAATGGCCTGGTCGATATTGATTTAGATTGCTTGGAAGCGGTTAAAGCAGCCCCAGGTTTTTTACCTCGAACTCAATATATCTTTGGCCGGAAATCAAAACCTCACTCACATTACCTTTATCGCGTAAAGAATTTAGATGGCCGCCATCCGAAGAAGTTTAATGATCCAGAAGACAACGACACTCTTGTGGAATTTCGATTCAGCTATAAAAAGGATGGTAAGATTTCAGGTCAACAGACTGTCTTTCCCCCTTCGATCCATCCCAGTGGGGAACTAATTGACTGGTCGAATCGAAATGCTCTAACTGCCGAAAAACCGCCAGAAATAACTCATGATGAACTGTTCAGAGCAGTGACACATCTTGCAGTTGCAAGTTTAATAGGAAAGCGATGGAAAAACGGCAGCAGACATGAGATTACACTTGCTTTGAGTGGTTTTTGGGCTAGAGCTGAGATTGAGAGACAATCTGCAATCAACTTGATAAAGGGGATTTGCCTGGCTGCAGATGATCCAGACGTAGAGGATCGCCTTCGTGCGGTTCATGATTCTTACGATAACTTAGGTTGCGGTGAACCGACTACCGGGATACCCCGATTAGAAGAACTATTAGGTAATAAGACTGTTACCAAAATCCAGGAATTGTTAAATATTTGGAATAAACCCGGTGATGGACTGAATACTGTCATCGTTCCTGAGGAACCGCGTCCCTTGATACGACTGCTACCCCCTTCAGAGCTTTACCCCGTCGATTCATTAGGAGATCACCTATCGGACGTAGTTAAAGCAATTAGCGAAATTGTCCAGGTTCCGGCAGCGCTTGCAGCAGGCTCAGTTCTGGCTACTGCGAGTCTATCTGTTCAAAGTTTCGCTAACATAGAGCTTCCAATTAACCAGGGAATTGATAAACCTCTAAGTTTATTTCTTGTAACAGTAGCTCAAAGCTCCGATAGAAAGTCAACCGCAGATGAACTCGCACTACAACCAATCCACCAATATGAAAAAGAGTTAGCCGGTATTTATATTAGCGAGGAATTGGAGTTTAAGAGAAAAACTGAAGCATACAGCACAATAAAGAACGACATTTTAAAGAAAAGTAGAAAGGAATCTAAAGAGAATCACTCATCCACAGTCAGCGAGCTAAGCAACGAACTATCAGAACTTGGCAATCCGCCAGAACCACCTCTTATCCCACATTTAATCATCCAAGAGCCTACGTTCGAAAGTCTTCTCAAGCTATTCAAATTGGGTCGGCCATCGCTGGGACTTTTTTCTGCCGAAGGTGCTCAGATGCTTGGAGGTTATAGTATGCGCGATGAACGTAAGGCAGTGACATCCGCCGGATTGAACGCGTTGTGGGATGGACAACCCCTTAAGAGAACCCGAGTCACGGATGGATACTATTCGCTGGATGGTCGGCGACTATCCCTTCATTTAATGATTCAACCAGGAGTTGCAGCCAAACTGCTAAATGACCGTGAGTTGGAAGACATCGGGCTTCTGAGTCGCCTATTAATATCAGCCCCAGAAAGTTTGGCTGGCAGCCGCTTGTACCGTGAGGCTCCCCGATGGGCTTCTGAGACAATCAGCCAATTCAATTCGGTAGTCACTGAAATTCTCTCAAAGCCTTTCCCTGTGTTAGAGGGCTCACAAAATATTTTAAACCCACGATCGCTGAAAATGTCTCCAGAATCTAAACAGATATGGATTGATTTTCACGATGAGATCGAAAAGCAGATGGGTATAGGAGAGCGCTTTGAGGGAATAAAAGGATTCGCTGGCAAGCTACCAGAACACGCAGCACGTATCGCAGGGATACTGACATTAATTGATGACCTCAATGCCACGGAGGTGCTTGGATCATTCATGGAATCAGGATGTCGATTAGCGCGATATTATGCCAGCGAAGCTCTTCGGCTACATCAATCTGGTTTTCTTTCATCTGAATTGCTTGAGGCGCAAAAGCTCCTCGATTGGCTGCATAAACCGCCTAAAAAAACATCCATCACTTTACCAGATATATACCAATTTGGTCCAACTTTCGTTCGCGATAAAACGACTGCTGGACGGCTCACACGAATTCTTGAGGAGCACAACTGGATTCGAAGATTATCGGAGGGCATTGATGAGAATGGTACGAAACGAAAAGACGCATGGACAATAATCCATCAATCGAAAGCTGAAAATATTGAATTACTAAGCTGCTAAAGTTGCTAAACCTGCTAAACTTTGCTTAAACTTTAGCAACTTTAGCAAGATTAGCAAGATCCGTAAATGAAAAGTGCAGATTTATTATAGAGCCTATGTGCAAGACAGAAACAGCTATGTTCCCGAGGATTACAATAGATTTAAGCAGATATGTAATTGTCTATGGAGAACCAGTTTTTAAACACCCTGCACCTGTTTTATCTGTCATTTCTAAGCACAATCTCAATGCCTCGATTGTAAAAACTCGAAATTATAATCAGTATAAGAATGAACTGCCGTAAAATCAACATCTTAAATAACGTAATCTGTCTTATGTTATTGATTTACATTAACTTATGTATTACATTATACTTAACAAAAACCAGGGAATCAGAAATGCTCTACTCCATCGGATACACCGGACTCACAGTCGAGGACTTGATCAATATTCTGCAGGCTTATAAAGTCACGCATCTGATCGATGTGCGCTCAAAGCCCTTCTCACGTGACAAAGCTTTCAATAAATCTGCTCTGCAAAGAGCACTGGCAAATGAAAGCGTGGGATACCTCTGGAAAGGAGGCGATCTGGGCGGTTTAGGTGAGATCACTGACAATAACCTGACCTGGTTAAAACAATTCCAATCAGACAAGGTCGCCTGCGTCATGTGCATGGAGAGCGATCCGATCAAATGTCATCGCTACTATGAAATCGGAAAACGGCTGAATCGCTTGGATGTGGTGGTCAAACATATCAAAGTCGTGACGACTCCCAGACTTAAATTTTGGATTATGGGAGAAGAAGGACAGGAAACACTTCTATAGAAAGGCAAGATCTTGTTTCAAGGTGTCATGCCCCTCAAGTGCATTAACCAGATCCTGAGGGTGATCGAATTCGAGAAATGGCAAAAGTGTTTTGTCTGCTGTTCCGGGACTTTCCGGTTGGAACGGATCCTCTCAGCGACATTCCCTGGCCTGAAAATCTATTCTAACGATGTCTCCCTGTTTTCGTCGACTATCGGTCGATCAGCTACCCGGGAGCCGTTTGAGATCCGGTTTGAGAAACGCCTGGACTTCATAGAACAGAAGTTCGCCAAGATGACCTTTGCGGATCGCGTGGCGGCGGTTCATATCGCCTTTCAGATGAGTCGATTTTCCGCCAATAACCTCTATTCACAGAAGCACTTCCAGTATTTCGTCGACAACTTTGAAACGCTACTCCCGCTCCAGCAGAAGAAGATATCCGAAGCCGTTGAGGGGATTAGAATCAAGGGCTATTTCGCCGGTGATTGGCGAGAACAGATAGAACGCGCCATGCAGACAGAGGGCGCAGGGATTGTCGCATTTCCGCCTTTTTTCAAAGCTGGCTATGAAAGGCAATTCAAGTTCATTGACGAAAATATTAGATGGGATAGCCCGCCTTACGAGATCTATGATCCCAAAGATTTGGAGGGGATCGTTGACTGGATCGATGCATCAGGAACGCCTTTCTTTATCATTTCGAATCAACGATTTAACGGTCATGAGCCATCGACTGAATTCACAAAAGCGGGACGTGCCGCCCATTTTGGCTACACGAACACTCAAAAGTCGAGTCTGGTCTGCGTGGCGCAGAGATCTAAAGCGTTCCTATACATGCCGATCAGGGTAGAAGAACTCTCAGAATCGAGCTTAGTGAAGATCGTCCCGATTGAACCGGATGAAATGAATTACCTGAAAGACTGCTATCTCTCGAAGAAGATCAAGCATGTCGGGGGGATGTGGAATTTCGCCGTATTCGTCGATGAAATGCTGGTAGGTGGAATTATCCTCAGCTTGGATAAATTCAACACCAGGGGCAAGCTCTATCTGTTATCCGATTTTTCGATCAACAGGGCGGCCAAACTGTCAAAGCTCGTGGCTATGTTGGCTACCTCAAGGGAGGTCGTCCAGTACATCGATAAGAAGCGGCTTGCACGGACGGAAAAGATTGCGACAACGGCCTTTTCAAACCATCCCGTCAGTATGAAGTATCGAGGTATATTCGATCTGACAGCACGGAAAGAAACGCAAAGCGCAGACACACAATATGCTCTTAACTACGAGTCAGAAGTCAGGGACTCAACTGCCCAGGAAATCTACAAGGAATGGTACTACCGATATGGCCCCGGAAGCAAGCAAAAGCAGCAAGCTAAAAACCGAAATCCGAAGCGTCAAGTTGAAGGATCTCAAGCTCCTTGAGAAGAACGCTCGCTACATGAACGAGCGCCAATTCAGCAATTTAGTCGAGAACTTGAAACAGGATGGTGAGTTGACCTCCCTTCCTCTTTGTGCGCCTGACGACTCCGGAAGACTGGAAGTATTGAGCGGAAATCATCGCGTACAGGCTGCCATCGAAGCAGGCATTGAAGCGGCTGAAGTCATCGTTATTCTTTCCCCCCTTGATCAGAAGCGAAAAGTGGCGATCCAGTTGAGTCACAACAGTATCACCGGTCAGGATAATGCGGGCATTTTACTGGAACTCTACAATGACCTCGACCTCGATATGAAGAAGTACTCCGGATTAAGTGAAGATGATTTCGATTTCAATGAAATTGATCTAAGCTCCTTCAACCTATCGTCTGTCAAATATGAAGAAATCAGTATCGGATTTCTCCCTGTAGAAAAAGAGGCATTTCTTCAACTCTTTGAAGAAGTTGGAAAGCGGGCAAAAAAACACCCCCGCTTTGTCGCTCCTCGCAGCCAATTTGATGAGTTCTTCGATGCGGTGGTGGATGTCAAAGGACGGCTGAACATCCACAATTCTGCCGTCGCCATTGCTGCCATGTGCGAACTGGCTCTGGAGCGTCTCCAGCAGATCGAGGAAGAACAGCAGCAGAAAGAACCTCAATGATAAACACGCGCCGGAAGCATAGATGCGATGCGCCTGACCACCAGCCAGGAATGAGGGTGGTTCAATTCCGTCCCGGCGCTCAAACATTCACATTGAGAATGAAGTGGCAAGACCGACCAAATACAGAGATACACATCCTTTAACGGCTAAAGCCTTGATGCGTAAGGGATGCACCGTCGAAGAGCTTGGTGAAGCATTCGGAGTTACACGCGAAACCATTTATCATTGGCGAAAAGCTCATCTTGAATTCTATGATGCCCTCCGTGCAGGTAAGATGGAAGCGGATGCAGTAATCGAGGACAGCCTCTTCTTGCGTGCCAAAGGATTCGAATACGAAGAGACAAAAACCATCGCCATGCAAGATAAATCGGGCAAAGCCACCATACAGAGAATTGAAAAAACGAAAAAGTATTTGGCGCCCGACATCAGGGCATGTGAAATGTGGCTGCAAAATCGTAATCCCAAGGACTGGCCGGGAAATCGAAAGCCTGATATCACCATAATGGACCAAACTGTTATTGAAGATGAGCCTATGGTACCGTTTGACTTTGCACTCCTCTCAAAAGAAACATTACATCGCATTTTGGAAGATCTTGAGGCCGCCGAACAATCGGAATCGGCTGAAACCATCAAATCCATTTGCAGTATCGAAGCGTAAAGGTGCGAAACAACCCGCTATGAAGACTTCTCCGACTTCCCTTATACAAAACACATCTCAACAATCTGAAGAGCCTGGGGACGATAATCAAACTCAACAATTGGAGATAATCGGAAAGCTTCTGTGTGATATCCTTATAGAATTACGTCAGAAAAGCGACAGCCAGACTAATCAAAGAGAAATCATGACTGTCAATGAAGCTGCTGATTATTTAAGATTCTCACATCATACATTGCGAGAAAAATTAGCTATGCGTGAAATTCCTCATTATAAAGTGGGTGGATCTATTCGCCTGCGAAAATCGGATCTCGATAAATGGATAAACAAAAATGCGATACCTCTGGCTAACTAAAGAAATCGAAGTTATACCTGTTGCAATCGCCGAGGGTAACAGTTATATTTACCCAAATTCACAACGGGCAACAGCGGTAGTTTCCCTGTTCTTTGACAGTCAGTGGCATCAGACCAATACACCACGAATCGTTCAATTACTCAAACGTTATCGTAGGAGGAAATATGGCTACGTTGTTTAAACGCTACCATAAGAAAGACTCCTACACGTGGTATGTTTCCTACATGGATCAGGGCAAATCCCGTATGAAATCTACAGGGACGAAAAATCTAAAGTTGGCAGAAAAGGTAAAACAGAGGATTGAGGAGGATATTCTCAGAGTAAAAAAGGGATTGGAACCGAAAGAGCAGATTGAACCTACTCTACTGTCTGAATTTGCTTCTGTCTACTTAGCGAACAGAAGAAAAATCGGAAAGGCTGAAAGGACGATTCAAACAGACGAATACTCACTGAGAAGACTTTTAGACTATACTGGTGATTGTAGCCTCCTTTCCATCACCCAGAAGGTCGCACAAGCTTACAAAGAATATAAACTTGAGAGAGTTAATAACACATCAGCGAGTATCGAGTTTAGATCAATTCGGGCAGCATTCAACTGGGCGCTTGAGAAACCTGGGACTAAATACCTTTACTATAATCCATTTGCTCAAAAGCATTTAATTCCCTCAGCAAAAAAGTCCGAGTATCCTCTATGTCTGTCACCTGAAGAGAAATCTCAATTTTTAGAAACCATTGGTTTACAGGAACATAAGAACCTGTTCAAGTTTTATCTCTTGACGGGATGTCGAAGGAGTGAAGCCTTAAGACTCGAATGGGAAGATGTTGATTTCGAAGGGAGGAGGATAACTTTTCGACAAACTAAAACAAAGAAAGATAGAACAATTCCAATGAACATTGAACTGATGCAGATAATTAATGCTCTCGATAGAACCCGGACGAGACCATTTGAATATAGTCCGTCATGGGTTTCGCATCTGTTTCGAAAATATCTTAAGAAATCTGGAATACAAAAAGAGTTTCACTTGCATTGCTTACGCCACACAGCAGCGAGCGACATGGTTAGACAGAACATTCATCTCTCGAAGATCGCCAAATTGTTAGGGCACTCGAGTACGAGAACCACAGAAATTTATACTCATGTCGTTGTAGAAGATTTGCGCGAGGCTGCTGAAGCGCTTACCTGCATCGGATAATCCGGTGCAAGGTCGTGCAAGGTTTTTGCACGGTAAAAATCCTTAAAATACCTGAAAAAACCCTAATATTACTTTATCCCAATTCCAAGGAACTTCATAATAATTAGGGTTTTAAGCTGTACGCCCGCCGGGGCTCGAACCCGGAACCCTCGGCTTAGAAGGCCGATGCTCTATCCGTTGAGCTACGGGCGCAGGTCTATTGGACAATTTGCCTGCTGCTAAAGGCCAAACCTCCACCCCAGCGAAATCGCGATGTCCGGCGACGTCTCGGTCAGACCGAGATTAATTGTTCCACTTAAGGTGCGATCGTTGGAGATTGAGTAGTTTACGCCAACACCTAAACTTAAGCCTGGATCAAAGTCACTATTGGTAACCGAAGTCCCTGATATAGTACCAATCATTCCAAATCTGTGCTGAGGGAAATACCGGCCTGCGGAAAAGCTGTATAAAAACGTATCTTGCAGTTCGAAATCAGGTGGATCACCTAAGACCCAGTAGCTGGCGTCTACGATGAACATCCAATATTCGATAGATCTTGCAAGCGAGCCACCGATCCCGTAATCCCATTCTCCGGTGCCAAAGCCGCTGTTAGCTGTCGCAATGGGAATCTTAGCTCCTGCAGTAATACTGATGGACGGTAATGTGCCGCTTTGTTTCTGGATTTCATAAAATAAGTAAATCATCGGATCGCCAATACCGATCGATGAATAATCAGAGGTGTCGGGCAGAGTGATCTTCCCGTGTTTAATCGCCTGCTTAATCGCTGAACTTTGATCACCGCCGGAGGGAATCATCCCCACCGCGCTATTCGTCAACCAGGATGAATTTTGCAGTATTACCGGAATGCTCGCTGATACGGTCAGTCCATTAGCAGCATAATCAATACCATTATAAAGGTACAGACTGTGGGTCCGATCAGTAAAGATATAGTCTCCTGTCGAATACTGGAGCGACCCGCTATAACTAAAATTGTGGCCTTGAACCACACCGGAAAAGAGGATAAGCGCAGCCAAGACCACAATTTGGTTTTTTATGGATATAGTCCTCATGGATTACTTGTCTGTGGTGTCTCCGCTCGGTTTACTGCCGCCGATGAGTTTCTCATTCATTTGCTCTACCAGGCGAAGCGTTTCCTCAAACTGATTGGTGATGTCCTGAAAATGGTTATGTAGTTGTTTCATGTTTTCTTGCATTACCTTGGTGCTCATCAACTGTTCATTGGAGTTGATGTCCTGGTAGCGGTCCATCGCAGTACGAGTTTGAGCAATCATAGCATCCAGTGATTCGTTCAAGTGCTGGACTGTTTCATAGTTGTTTCTCATCCGCTGTTGAAGCTGCTGCATATTCTGCTCCATGTTCATGACGAGTTGCTTGGAGCGTTGCTGCAGGTGTTCCATCCTCTGCATCATCTGATTTGCGTGGATCATCTGTTGCTGCTGAGAAACATGCTGTTGGCCAGATTGAGCATACACCGACAGTACCGGTACGACAGTAAACATCAGGAGAACTGACAGTGTGAGTAGCAGTTTGTTCGTTTTCATTTTTGCCTCCATTATTCGATCAGAATAACTGTAAATGGATAATTGTCTCATAAAGGCTGAAAGACTTCCACCCTTCCTCTGCAGCGAAACAGGAAGCCTCCGATTGGACTATCGACCTTTCGTCTCGTAAAACGATTTACTTCGAGAAAGGTTCCTAAAGTAACGATGAAGGAGGCGCACATCAGCGAACAAAACAATCTTGGCTGTGCGGTATATTGGTTTTCAAAGAACTGATTTATAGTAACTTAAAATTACTTTAGAGTCTTACCAAAAGGCGTTAATGCCAGTCCAGCCAGCTTTAGATGCTGCCTTGCAAAGGGTATCCCGATAATCGTAATGGCACATAGAACCGCGAAGATCAGATGCGTCACCGCGATCCAGAAGCCTCCTACTAAAATCCAGAGGACGTTCATCAGCGTAGCCAGGAATCCTGTGGCATTGCGCGAGTAGTCGATATCGTGACCGAAGGGTAGAAGCGCCAGCATCGACAACTTGATGCATTGAATACCGAACGGAATACCAATGATGGTCAGGCAGAGCAACAATCCTCCTACCAGGTATTCGATAAAAAGAAAAATACCTCCGCCTAACACGATCCAGAGGATGTTACCTAAGAGGGACATCAGATACTCCCTTCAGTGGTAGTGAATCGGACTTGCTGCGTTAATTAACCTCGCTCCGATTTCTGACAGGCACTAATATAAAATAAAAAAGGATGCAAGTCAACTCAGAGATGAGTGGAATGCTTCGCATATTACATGATGAACCAGTTCATCAGGAAGATATGGATTATTTTCCGTAGTTTTATTACGGTGGCTCAACACAATCGATTGGGGGGTTGTATTGATTCTGATAAATCGCTTGCAAAACCAGCAGTTTGACTTTATCTTAAAAGTGAAATAAGCAAGTGTTAAGCATTATGAAATCGACACCAGATCCGGTCCCCAATCGTGCCAAGGGGAGTCCTCAGGATAATCGTTTCTTCAAGGTTATTTTGAGCTCTATTGCCGATGGGGTGTTCACGGTCAATAAGGAGCGTGTTGTCACCAGCTTCAACCCTGCGGCAGAACGCATCACCGGCGTGCCATCTACCAAGGCGGTGGGGAAGAAGTGTTACGAGGTTTTTCATTCCAATATCTGCGAAGACAATTGCCTGCTGGAGAGAACTCTGCTGACGGGCGAAGAATCTATCTATATACCGGTGCGGATTCTGAACAGCTCGGGACGCCGTATCCCCATCTCCATATCTACCGCTGTCTTGCGAGACGATGATGGCGAAGTCCTGGGCGCGGTGGAAACGTTCCGGGATCTATCTGCCATCGAAGTGCTGCGTAAAGAACTGGAGCGCAGCTACAGCTTCGAAGATATCATTTCCAAAGCGCCGGCAATGAAAAAACTGTTTGCCATCCTGCCGGATATCGCAGAAAGTGAAAGCACTGTACTGATTCAGGGACCTTCCGGTTCCGGTAAGGAGCTTTTTGCGCGGGCGGTACATAACCTTTCTCCTCGTAAAGGGAAACCTTATATCGTCATTAACTGCGGAACTCTCCCAGCAACGCTTTTCGAATCCGAGTTGTTTGGATATATCAAAGGCGCGTTCACTGACGCGAAGAAAGATAAACCCGGCAAGATATCTTTGGCAGAAGGAGGCACCGTCTTCTTTGATGAGATCGGCGATCTGCCTCTCCAGACACAGGTGAAATTACTCCGTCTCCTGCAACACCACGAGTACGAACCGGTGGGCGGATTAGCATCGATCAAAGCGAATATCCGGGTGGTATCGGCAACCAATCGGGATCTGAAGCGATTGGTTAATAAAGGGCGTTTTCGCGAGGATCTCTATTTTCGTCTTGCGGTTATCCGTTTCGATTTGCCCTCTCTGAAAGATCGGCGTGAGGATGTCCCTTATCTGATCGATCACTTCATTCGCCATTTTAACGCTAAAAAAGGGAAGAACCTGTTAGGCGTCAGTCCCCGCGCCATGGAGACACTGATGCGTCATGATTATCCCGGCAACGTTCGTGAACTGGAAAACGTCATCGAATACGGTTATGCTGTCTGCCGCGGGAGAATCTTAGAATTCCAGCATTTACCGCAAGAGCTGCAGGCCGCTACACAATCCGTCGAAGCGGCTCCTGAAGGAAGCATAAGCCTGCATCCCGCCAAGCGCCTGCTGGATGAAGAAGCTCAAATTCGGGCTGCTCTGGAGCGTCACAATGGCAATCGCAGCGCGATCAGCCGAGAACTGAATATCGACCGCACCACCCTCTGGCGCAAGATGCGCCGTTATGGCATTACCTACCCCTTTTAGATCAAATCACCAAGCCGTCCCCTGTCAGCGAAAATGTTGCTGCTGCAACATATAGCGTTGCATTGATGTTGCATCTGATGCAATAAACGCAACGCTTTTCTCTTGCATTGATTTGTTAATAGTTGTTATTAATGAAATTAAGTTATTGGCATTTTTTATGCGTATGTCCTGCACTGAAATCATAGAATATGTTGCTTTTCTTTCGATCCAAGATGTCCACGAATAGTCTGCCCTTCGGCAGTGACGAAGATGGAGTGTTTAAAACCCGCGTCGCAGTATCGTGTTTTGGTGAAGAGGTTGCGCCCTGCTTCGATACGGCGCGGCGTTTCCGATACTGGGAGATCGTGGCAGGTGAAGCCGTCCGTTACCGCGAACTGCATACGGATAGTGACAGCGGTATCGCCCGCATTCAACTTTTAACACAGGCCGGTGTTCATGTATTGATCTGTAATGGTATCACAGAACGGCTGCGGGAATTACTGGAAGCGAACGAATGTGTCGTCATAGATGGTGTTGTGGGATCCTCCAGTGATGCCTTATTTGGGCTTATGGCTGGGCAAATTTTCCCGGCATCGAAAAAGCAGGCGCTGAAGCCGGAACAGATGCAGCCTCATACTGCGGACCTGGTTGCCTGGACGGAAGAGCTGTTTCAAAGATCGGGGTGGAAGGTGCGGCGGGTTTCCGGTGATTCTCTATTCCCCATTGATCTATTAGCTGAAATTATCTGCCCGGTCTGCCAAAAGCCGGTACGTTCGGCAATCTGTTGTGGAGCTCATGCCTACCGGCTGGAAGAAGAGATCAAGGAGTTTAAACGAATTTCAGCGGCAGGATACAATGCCCGGGTCTATGTGCATCATGTTATTCCCGGAATTCTGAAGACCTGCCGCGACTTTGAGATAGAACTATTGGACCCCTACGAATTTACGCAGAATGAGATACAAGCGGCGTCTGCGCATTCCATTGCGCCATTAAAAGGACGTATCTTGGACCATGAAGCGTTTAATGCTGCCTGAAGGACACCAGAAACCGATGAACGTCAAGCAAATTACCCAGGAAGAACGTCAGAAAGCGTTCAATCTTCCCAAGAAATCAGAAGTGATCGAAAAGCAGAAACTGCAGGTTCGATACCACGTCGAAGATTTCTATGTCGAAGATCGCCCGAAACGTTTTCTGAAGGCATTTGCAGCCATCTTAAAACATTCGAATTACCGGCTGGCATTGGAACACTATGTGCGCGTCAGCGCCAAGTGCTCTCGCTGCACAACCAATTGCCAGGTCTATTTAGCTACAGGAGATCTGGAAGATATCCCCTGCAAGCGATCGGAACTCCTCTTAGCTGTCTATCGCCGCCATTTCACGATTGGTGGTATGCTGCGCGGGAGATTGACGAATGATCCAGGGTTAACCGATGAACAGCTTCAGGCTATGGCTGATTCTTTCTGGAACTGCACCGCCTGCCGCCGCTGTTCGCTGGAGTGCCCCATAGGCATCGACCACGGATTGGTCACCCACTTAGGGCGCTATATCCTGTCCGAGATCGGCATCGCGCCGCGCGCGCTGGTTGTCAGTACTCGTGAACAGTTGATTGGCGCCACTGCTAATACTTCAGCAATTCCGGTGCCTGCTCTCCTGGATACACTCGAGTTTTTGTCAGAAGATATGGAAGAGGAAAAGGGGATTAATATTCCCTTTCCCATCGACCAGGAAGGCGCTGAATACCTTTTCATCCCCGCGGTGTCAGATTACCTGATG
>JAHJDJ010000062.1 GCA_018812585.1 bacterium | reverse complement strand
CACTTCATACCTACCGCCTTGTCGCCCTTTTTGGTGATCTGCAGCGGGGCCGCCAGGTAGTGGATTTTGATTCCTTCTTCCAAGGCCCCGTCGATCTCGGGGTCGATAGCCGGCATCTCTTCGCGAGTGCGGCGATAGAGAATCGTCACCTCGGCACCCAAGCGGCGCGAAACACGAGCGGCGTCAATAGCCGTATCACCACCGCCGATGACGACGACATGGTCGCCGAGGTCAAGGGAGATACCGGAATTGAATTTATTCAGGAATTCGGTACCAGTCCAGATGTTTTCTGCATCTTCACCATCAAGACCCAGTTTCTTGCCCTGGTGAGCGCCGATTCCAACGAAGATCACCTTATACTCTTTCTGCAGATCTTCGTAAGGAATGTCTTTACCGACAGCCGTATTCAATTTAAGTTCTACGCCCATTTCGAGAATACGGTCGGTTTCCTTGTCCAGAATTTCACGCGGCAGACGGTAAGCCGGGATACCATAGCGCAGCATACCACCCGCTTTGGGGAATGCTTCAAAAACGGTTACGGGATAACCAAGCTTAGCCAACTGATAAGCGCAGGACATACCTGCGGGACCCGCGCCGATAACAGCGATTTTCTCGTCGAATTTCTCGGCGGGCGCGGGGAATGTATAGCTTTGATCCAGCGCTATATCGCCGATAAAGCGCTCGATATTGTTGATGCCAACGGAACCTTCCAGCTCTTTGCGGTTGCATGCGCTTTCACACGGATGCGGACAAACGCGGCCGCAAACTGCCGGATAAGGATTATTATTGGTTACAATATCCCAGGCATCTTTATAAGATTCTTCACGGGTGCGTCCATGCTTTTCAGCCAGGTTCAGCGCATTCATAATCCCGCGAATATCAGTCTGATTGGGGCATCCATCCATGCACGGCGCCAGCTTCTGTATGTATTCTGGTCGAAGCGACGACGTCTCGATTGAAGATCCTCCTCCAGCAAAACTGCGGATCTTTTGTTTCTTTTTCTTTACAACCTTAGGCATAGTTCATCCTATCCTCATTGTTGATCGCTTGCTAATTTTACGAAGTTTTCAGCCCACTCCGGAACGCCTGCTGCGTGAAGGTGCAGGTAGCTGGCTAAAACATTCAGATACCTAAGACCATCCCGATGTTGAATACTTCCGGTTCCTCTGTCAACGTTAAATACAGTCTCTATTTCGCCATCAACATCGTCAACTTTACTGTAATGAAATTCATGTCCGATCAATTTTGTTTTCAGGGGGAAATACGGATTATTCTTGTCGACCGTCACTTCCATGTATCCATGTCCCTGGGGCTTGGACTGCATGATCAGATCGACGGGAAAAACTCCTGCAAGCGAGTGTTTATTTCCCTGATAACTTATTGCGCGACAAAGATAAATAAGTCCGCCGCATTCGGCGTAAATTGGCAGCCCTTCCTGGGCTTGTTTATAAACAGATTGAAGCAAAGACCGATTCTGGGATAATAACGAGGCATGTGTTTCCGGAAATCCGCCGCCAATGTACAAACCGTCACAGCCGGGGAGTTCCATCGCTGACAATGAGGACACTGGTAAAAGTTTGGCTCCGGCAGCTTCTAAAGCTTCCAGGTTGTCCTGATAATAAAAGGTAAAGGCAGAATCACAAAAATAGGCAATGCGCGCCCTGGTTTTAGGTTTACTGGAGCGACGAGGCGGCTCTCCGGCAGATCTAAAATCGGAAGCGCCAAATGCAATTTCTTCTATTTGACCAAGATCAAGGTAGGTTTCAATGAGCGTTGCTAAGGAATCATTAATGCCCAGCAGTTCCGGGTGCTCTTCCGGCGTAATTAATCCGAGATGTCGGTCCGGCAGAAACTGTTCGCCTGACAGTTTCGGTATGGCGCCGACAACCGGAATCCCAGTGATGCTTTCAATGGCTTCGCGGACCACTCGTTCATGACGCTTGCCTGCAACCCAGTTTAAAATAACTCCGGCAAGTTTCACATCTGGATCCAAATGCTGGCAGCCTAGAACTATAGCCGCGGCCGTACGAGTTACCTTGGTGACATCCAAAATTAAAATGACCGGGGCATCAAGCAACTTGGCCAGCTCGGCTGTGCTGTGCGTTCCCCGGTTGTCTACTCCGTCAAAAAGTCCTCGATTCCCTTCAATCAGGTTGATACCATCGGGCAGGCTGTGTTGAGCAAACAATTGCTGAACAACGTCTGTTCCCAGCATATAGGTATCCAGGTTTCTCGCGGGCCGCCCTGCTGCAAATTTGAGCCAGGCAGCGTCGATATAATCGGGACCTTTCTTAAAAACAGCGACGTTATATGGTCGTCGTCTCCATGAGGCCACAAGCCCCATGGAGACGAGCGTTTTTCCGGAATCTCCGCCGCTTCCGGCGATGACAATGCGTGGTTTAGCACATCTGACTTTAGTCGTTTGCCGCGCCCTCTCTATGAGGAAGTTCGATATAGCTGCCACCGAAGTAGGTGTACACACACCGACCGGAATCGATTAACGATTTAATGGCGGATTTGCACAGCTTCTTATCGGCACGGTCGCCGTAAGCTTCCAGGACGTTTTTGGTTAGATCCATCGGCTTCAACTTGCGTAGACCGGTGGCTTCTTCAACCATATTGAACATGGCGTCGGCGACTTCATCGACACTCAATTGATCGGCCATTGATCAGCCTCTTTAGTAGGTTAAATGAGTTGAACGTTTATAGGTCAAACCGGCGTGCTTGAAGTCGTCGATGTGGACCTTTTCAAACTCGATGCCTGTCTTCTGGAAGAACTTCGGCCAGCCGATGCGTTCGATCCATTCACCGATGCGCTCGTATTTATTCGCGTGGCCCCTCCAAACATCGATGATATTCCTGATGGCGTCCACAACTTCTGGCCAGCGTGGTGGATTGTTCTCGATGAAGGGAATCGCCAGCTTGGAGAACATCGGTTCGTGGCGGGCGTTAGAGACCTTGCCACCGACCCAGATAGAAATACCATCGTTCAAGGGATTGTTCAAGGGGAGGCTGGGGCAGACGGTATAGCAGTTTGCACAGAACATACAGCGGTCTTCATCGATCTCCACGGATTGCTTACCATCGACGGTTGCTGGTTTAATAGCAGCAGTCGGACAGGAAGCCACCACGCTCGGAATTTCACACTGTCTAGGCAGCGTAGAGTGGTCAACCTTTGGTGGACGACGGTGAATACCCAGGATCGCGATATCTGAACAATGGACAGCGCCGCACATATTCAGACAGCAGGCCAATGCGATGCGGCATTTAGCTGGCAGTTCTTCCGATTCGAAGTATGGCATGACTTCGTCCATGACCGCCTTGACGATACCGGAAGCATCTGTGGCAGCCGAGTGACAGTGAATCCAACCCTGGGTATGGACAATACTGGTAATACCAGGTCCGGTTCCGCCTACGGGATGTCCCAATGCCTTCAGATCAGCGACTAATGCGTCAACCTTGCTCTCGTCGGTGAACATGAACTCGATATTATGGCGGCTGGTGAAACGCAGGTGTCCGTCAGCATGTTTATCTGCTAAAT
>JAHJDJ010000061.1 GCA_018812585.1 bacterium | reverse complement strand
TTCGGCGTTAAATGACAGGGAACGCTGAAATTCGTTATCGGGAATTTCCAGACCAGAAAACTGGTAACGCCATGCTTTGCCTCGGATTTACCGGTAGTAATGCTGGTCCAGATCATGGCTGAAAATGTCGGCAGTAGGGTCTCCAGTGGACCGGAAGAGCCACTATCAACCAAAGCCTGCACATGCGGCATCTTACCTTCAGCCATCAGGGGATCGATAATCTCCCACCAGAAACCATCGACGCCGATGAGTAACAGTTTTTCATCGACCGGTCGTCTTTCGATATTAATATCTGAATCAATGACAGCTTGAGCGGTCTTACCCGGCATGAGGTAATAGACGCCGCCAGCGATTAGGAGGAGTACAACACTAATTGTGCCAATCAGATAAAATGCCTTGACCGGCAGGTTAAAGAAAGGTCTTAAGAATACTCTGAAACCGAGCAGGAAGAGGAAAGAATACAGGAGCATGAAGCCAAGGTCCAGAACCTGTGGGTTAGCTATAGGAAGAAGCGGGAAGACTATAAATTCCCAGCGCGCCCACTGCCAGGTGTAATAATAGACAATCGCCATGAAGAAGACAGCAAAATACAGCTTAGCCGTTGGCGGACGATACTTCGAGAGGGTGACCATTAGCAACAGTGCAATAAAAAAACCTAAAGAGCCGCCGATATCGTTCCCTAAGATAAAGTAGAACAATAGAAACACAGCCCAGCAGATGGCGAAATTAAGCACGTTGTGCAATCTCCGTAGGGTTTCAGCGCGCCTCAACAGGAGGCTTCCGACGAATCCGATCAAGAGCCCGAAAACTACCCCAAAAACAAGATATAGCGGGATAAAATTCAAGATGAAGGGGTAGGCTAATTTAAAGTCGTGCAATCCTTTGTTGATGCCGACCATGAACACGCCGAAGAAAAAGCCTAAGCCCAGACTGAACAGCAATCCGGCAAGCAGGCTCGATTTTATATGTTTAAGTAAGCTATACTCGTTATTCTGCATTTTTTCCTCAGTAAGAAGACTGACATAAGAAGATAATATAAATGGCGATTTATCAGATTACAAGGCTTTTTTAAGAACGTTTAAATCAAGGATGGAATCTGCGTCATTTTATGATACGAAAATTCCGCCGATATGATGGGATATTTATGCTAAACGATGATTTCTTAAGAGGGCAGTGTTTTGCAACAGGCAAGAAGTATCTACTTCAGTGATGAGACGGCCTTTCGAGAGCAGGATAACCCTGGGGCAAAGCGCTTTGACAAATTCGAGATCATGGGTTGCGATTAACAAGGTGGCATCCAGACCAGCCAGGTATTCCGCCAGTTCGCGGCGCGTGGCGGGGTCCAGGTTTGCAGTCGGTTCATCCAGCAGCAAGATGCTTGGATTCATCGCCAAAGCCGTCGCCAGAGCGGCACGACGTTTTTCGCCGAAACTGAGATGGTGTGGCGGGCGATCTCGCAGTTCTGACAGGTTCAGGCGGTCAAGAACCTTACTGACACGGCTTTCCACCTGATCGGAAGAAAGACCTAAATTATTGGGACCGAAGGCGACGTCTTCTGCCAGCGTGGGCATAAACAACTGGTCATCGGGGTCCTGGAAAACCATAGTCATAACGCGGCGGATTTGAGGCACGGAAGTTGAAGTCAGAACTTGTCCGTTAATGGTGATTTCTCCGCTATACTTAAGAAAACCCATCAGGCAAGTGAGGAGACTACTCTTCCCCGCTCCATTGGGACCGACCACTGCAAGTGAGCGGCCGGGCATAACCTCGAAGGAGACGTCATCCAGGGCGACCGTTCCGTCGTGATGTTCGCAAACCAGATTAGCTGCTTTAATCAGCGGTTGATCTACCACGTGCTGATCCACCAGAGAATTATTAGGAGGGAAAATCCGATAACCAGATTAAGAACGTTTTGCAGGGTAAAAGGTTTCAATTTGACGTGCGCGGCAGAACCATCCCAGCCGCGGGATAGCATGCTCATCTGGACTCTTTCAGTGCGTTCGTAGGTGCGCAAAAAGAGGGAACTGACCAAGTGCCCTAACATGGCGAACTGTTTTTCGGGCTTGCCGCCGAAATAACGCAGATTACGCGCCCGCTGCATGCGTTCAGATTCATCCCAGAGCAGGTAAAGATAGCGGTAAAAAAAGGAGAGCAGCATGATCAGAATGGAATGCAGACGAAAGGTTCTGAACGCCTTCAGGATTTGATCGAAGGGAGTCGTGTTTACCAGAATTATCATGCAACTGACCGCTAACCATGAACGGGCCAGCAGATGTGAGGCATCGATCAATCCTTCCGACGTGATCGCAAAAGGTCCCGAGTGCCAATAGGTTGTGCCGCCGGTTCTTGTCAGCATATAGGAAATAGCGGCGAAACCGGCAAAAGGAATCACAACGATAGATCTGGTCAGTAAATAAACCGTTGGAATGCGGGCGGCGATTAAGCAGACTGCAATCAGTGTCAGGCAGGCTAAGTAGAATTCAAACCCGGAGGCGCGCAGCGAGGCGATTAAAATGATGAATGCGAAGGAGAACAGCACTTTGACCCTTGCATCCAGGCCATGAATGGCGGTCGTTCCCCGCGCGTATTTATCCAGATAGGAATGATGCAAGGCTTATTTTTTTCTTAAGAGATGCAGGGTGAAAGGCAGGAAGAAACAGATCAGTGTGCCGATAATTCCAGCCAGCGCGGTCGAAAGCGGGGAATCGCCAACACGCGGAATGGTATAATCCGGCAGCGGCGATGTTAGAAGGGGCTCTGGGTTCGCATGATCAATGAATCCCAGTCTCTCGGCGGCCCATTCCAAACCATCAGGGAAGAAGGAAGCAAGGGGTGAGAACAGCCCAGCCATAATCAAGGCCACGATCAGAAATGGTAGTACTTGTTTCAATATTTCACCTGCTGCATAAGATCAGGACGGATTTTCCAGATCGACATTAAGGCTAAGGTAGTAATAGCTGCTTCACCGATGCCGATTACGGCGTGGACGCCGAGCATCGTAGGCAGGCTGACAGAGAGGTCAATGGTGCCCGACAGGGCCAACTGAAAGGATGCAAAAGTGGCGGCCAGCATGATGCTGGTCCAAGATGCTAAGGCGTAAGCAACCGGCCGCGTTCGATCCCCCCAGACCAACAATCGAAATAATCCATACAGGGAGAAACCTCCGACAGAACCAATAAAACCCATATTAAATATATTGGCGCCTAACGCGGTCAAACCGCCGTCCTGGAACAGCAGGCATTGGATTATCAGCACCAGCGACATGGTGATGAATCCTGTCCAGGGGCCCAGCAGAATGCAAGCAAACACTCCTCCCATAAAGTGCCCCGACGTTCCTCCGGCGATGGGGAAATTGAGCATTTGTGCCGCGAATACGAAGGCTGCCGTCATCCCGATCAGGGGGATACGCTGCGCTAACTTTTCCTTTTTAAAGCTACGTAGCGCCAAAGTTAAACCGACACCAGAAACAGCAGTAAACGTTATCCAGGTTTTAGTGTCTAAGAAACCATCTGGTATGTGCATGCCATCTTCTGTTATTTAAAATCCATCTGGTACTGCATAACCACCTGCCCGCAGCAGGTTCAGGAGTTCGGCGCGTTTATCTTTATAGTCTGCCAAAAACAGTTCTGAGCAGACCATAATCGATGCTTTTTCTGCCGCGACCTGGGCAGCAAACGCGAGACAAGTGGGAAACTCGCAGGCCTTGCAATTGGTGCCAGGCAGCAGCTTTACAACATCGATTACCCTCAATTGATCTCGACGATCGTACGTCGGTTTGATGGTCGATCTTTTACTGTCGCATTCATTGATCAGATGAATCAGCCAGGATACGACTTCTTTGGCATCCAGGACGTCATCAATCTTAGCAGCCGATACATGATCGGGATGCAGGGTAATCAAGCGCCCATCTTTGCGGATCGTCAGGGTTTTACCGCGATGGTTATAAATGGCGCCCGGTATGATGGTATTAAGAAAAGGGAATATCGTGGAAACGTCGCTGTCGAATTGGGCTGTAAAGCGGATTTTACTGGGATCCGCCAGGCAGGGGATGACACGCACTATTTCCAGCAGGCGCACAAAAGGTTGTTCAGCTCGGGCAGCAGGCAAGAAAGAGACCGTTCTTAATGATATTCCAAAAATCCCCGTGCAGTGGTAATTTGCGAAATTAGTTCGTCAAAGTCAAGCAAAAAGACGGGGAAAAGATGGAAGCGCGGCTACTTTTTCTGCAGTTTGACTGCAGTGCCGAAGGCGAACAGTTCTGCCGCGTTCTGCATGATAGCAGAAGTCGTGAAGCGCGTGGCCACGATGCCGTCGGCGCCCAAGGATTGCGCGTGAGCGATGAGGCGGTCCAGAGCCTGTTCGCGAGCTTCGGCCAGCATTTTGGTGTATTCTTCGATCTCTCCACCAACCATGCTGCGCAAGCCGGCGATAATATCCTTGCCCAAGTGGCGGGCGCGGATGGTATTGCCTTTGACCAGGCCCAACGTTTCGGTGATGGTGTAGTCAGCGAAGTTATCCTGAGTGGTAATAAGCATTTGAATCCTCTACTTATCGACATTTTTTGAATAATAATCGTCCTCTTTATTTCCCAAACGATCGGCCAGCACTTTGATGAACAGAAATCCGACACCAACGATGGCGATCAGACCAATCAATCCGAATGGGAATGCGACGATCATGCCAGCGATCATAGCGAATATCCAGATAACTGCGACGATTCCTAAAAGGATATATCCGATCTTTTCCATGAGTTGACTCCTCCGCTCGGTTTTATGTCAGAATATACGTATAATTTCGCTGTTTATCAAGTATTGTATGGGGATAAACCAAACCAGGCCTCAGCGAGATAATGCTGACGCCTGGTTTTCTGTTTCTAAATTGTCCTGTTTTCTACATCCCCGCCAGCTTCTCCAGAGCTTTGGTGCGGCAGAAGGCGTAATTCAGGCCGCCAAGACCGTTGAAATAGGCGGCTTTTTCGAAGTAATGTCTGGCTTTTTCTATGTCGCCCAAACCTTGATAAGCCAATCCCATGCGGTAGAAGTTAAAGGGATTGAAATCGGTGGCAGATTGCTTCAATTCGGTTAA
>JAHJDJ010000060.1 GCA_018812585.1 bacterium | reverse complement strand
TGCTATTGCCGCTTCCCCCATGGGGGAAGCCTGGACTTCACAGTCACCCTTAACACTAACACTTTTTCCGTGTTAAAGCAACACTAAAATCACACCTTAGCTTTTTACCCGTTTTGGTCCAATAAGGTCTGACGGGGAACAAACTTAACCAACGGAAGGACATAAGATCCTTAGTTGATGCAACCACCGAATCTCTCCCTTAACTTTTCGTCAAAACTGTCCGAAAGGGTATGACGACGTACAATTAACAATTCATATTATGCCTTTTTTTACCTCACGTTGATTTTCCCCACACTCGGAAACAACCTTCCATCCGTATGCGGCAGGAAGAGCGCGGCCATGAACTCGTCCATGTAGCCGGGCCAGGAGGACAGCTCGAAGTAGGTGACCCTGTCAGCGATGTCCTGCGTCTGCTGCCACATCCGCTGTGACAGCAGAGCCATACTGGCCCCCTGCAGCGATCCATTGCCGATATATTCGAAGCGTTTGCGTGGCAGATCTGGCAGCATCCCAATGCGGATGGCATTGTTGACGTCCAAGTGCTTCCCGAATGCTCCCGCAATGACGACCCTCTCAATCTCCTGCGGTTGAATCCCCACGCCTTTGCACAACGTCATGATCCCTGCGAAGATCGCTCCCTTAGTGCGGATCAGGTTATCGATGTCGATCTCCGTCAGAACAATGTCATCCGTGCCAGTGCCATTATCACCCTTCACCAGCACGATCTCCTGCTTGCCACGGTTGGCACGAATGCGCCGGGGATCGATCTCTTGGTTCAGCTTGCCACGCGGCGTGATGCGATTGGTGGCACGGAGTTCAGCCAGCAGGTCAATCATGCCCGACCCGCAAATGCCGCGCGGCGCCACATGCCCGATAACTTGAAAAGTGAGAATGCCATCGGTGGCATCTGATTCCACTCTGTTGATGCCACCAGGAGCGGCACGCATGCCACATTTCACGCCTGCGCCTTCAAATGCGGGCCCGGCGGAGCAAGCGCAGGCTGTCAGCCAGTCCTTGTTCCCCAGGGCGATCTCCCCGTTGGTGCCAAGATCGACGTAGAGGGTCAGCTTTTCAGAGCGGTGGATACCTGCAGCTAGTAATCCGGCAGTGATATCCCCCCCGACATAGCTGGCGACAGATGGCGCATGAAAAACCGGCGCAGTCGGGAGCACGTCAAGACCTGAGCTGGCAGCCGAAACTACTGGAATACGGGTAACGGTTGGCACGAACGGTTCCAGGCGGATCTGTTTGGGATCTAATCCTAAGAAAAGATGCTGCATCGTTGTATTACCGGCTGCCACCACAATCTTGATGGCATCCTTCTTGAGTTTGTGTTCTTTCAGCAGCGATTTGATGAGCTTGTTGATGGTTTGTTGTATCAGGCTTTGAAGTTCGGCAAGCTCCTTCCCCTTTCCAGCGTAGACGATTCGATGGATGACGTCTCCGCCGCAGGAAATCTGCGCGTTGTAATCGCTGGCCTCGCCCAGGATCTTTCCATCAGCCAGATCGATCAACCGCACAAAAACTGTCGTCGTGCCAATATCAACCGCTAAGCCGTACATATATTTTGCCTCATGCACCGCCTGGACGACACCAATGCGATCAGCTTCTTCGGCATAGATCACCGCTAAATGACCGTCGGCCTGGCGGACTTCTGAGGCAAGAGATCGCAGCACGCTCAGCGGCGTCTCAATACGCTTGTCGGTGACTTGTTTTTTAAAAGACGTCTGGAATCGTGAATAGTCATCTACGCTGTTTTCAAGCGTGGGAGGAGGCACATCAAGGTTGGCCTTCGAGACCAGTGGAGTCAGTGAAAGTCCCAGGCTTTTTAGCGCGTACCCGGGATGCTCTTGCGGTTCCAGATCCCGGTCAGCGGCGCCCGGATCATAGCGCAATTCCGATTCCGGGAGCAGTTCAATTGTCACGTCGCCGTCTATCCGCGCCATACAGGCTAAAACGATATTACCAGCTTTTTCCGCATCCGAAAGATTCTGCTCGCCAGCGATGAACAGGCCACCGGACAGCAGCTTTACCTTGCAGCGACGACAGGTCCCCTGGCCGCCGCATTCTGCAGACAACACGAAACCCGCCTTACGGGCAACTTCCAGCAGGGAAGCCATCTCGGCTGCTGCGACCGAAAGATCGTTCGGCTTAAAGGTAACTTGATAATTCGGCATGGTTCACTGTTTTTAGGTAGCGTTCCCTGACAATACGCTAATATAGAGTAAAGAACCTATAAATGCAAGAAAAAAGGCGTCAGCCCGAAAGTGACGCCTTAGAATCAAATGCTACGAACTCACGCTCGTTTCGGGATAGAACGCCGCTTGATTTCCGGCTCTTTGGTCTTCCTAATAACGTCCGCAGTTATGACGACCTGTTCGATGTCTTTCTGCGATGGGATGTCATACATCAGATCCAGCATGCTATCTTCCAGAATAGTGCGAAGCGCTCGAGCTCCTGTACCGCGTTTAGCAGCCCGGGTGACGATTTCCTGCAGAGCCTCATCTTCAAAATGCAGACTGACGCCTTCAATTTCGAAGAGCTTCTGGTACTGTTTGACCAGCGCGTTCTTCGGCTGCGTCAGAATCGCTTTCATGGCGTCTTCGGAAAGCTCGTCCATCGCCGTCAACACCGGCAGCCTGCCGATCAGCTCCGGGATCAAACCGAATTTCATCAGATCATCCGGCTCGACCTGCTGCAGATATTCGTAGTTACGTTTCTTACGCTTAGTTTTGCTTTCAGTACCAAAACCGATGACCTTTTTCCCCACTCGGTTCATGACAATTTTTTCCAAGCCATCGAAAGCGCCGCCACAGATAAAGAGGATATTGCGCGTATCGATGCTGATCAGTTTCTGCTCCGGATGCTTGCGCCCGCCTTCCGGCGGTATGGAAGCGACAGTGCCCTCCAGCAGCTTCAGCAAAGCCTGCTGAACGCCTTCCCCGGAAACGTCGCGGGTGATCGACGCATTGGAATCTTTGCGGGCGATTTTATCGATTTCGTCAATATAGACGATACCGATCTCCGCTTGAGGAACGTCATAATTGGCAGCTTGCAGTAGACGCACCAGCACGTTTTCGACATCTTCACCGACATAACCCGCTTCCGTCAAAGTCGTCGCATCTGCGATAGCAAACGGGACTTGCAGGAATCGGGCTAAGGTCTGTGCTACCAGGGTTTTTCCCGTTCCCGTTGGACCGACCATCAGGATATTGGATTTTTCCAGCTCGACATCGTCAGTCAGGGAGATGGAGTTGACCCGCTTGTAATGATTGTAAACCGCGACAGAGACCCGCTTTTTCGCTTCTTCCTGACCGATGACATACTCATTCAGCCTTGCATAGATATCTTCTGGAATGGGGAAGTCTTCAATGCGATTCTGACGGCGCTGTGCCAGGGATTGCGTGACCAGACGGTGTGAAGCACGGACACAAACGTCACAGATATTGACTTCCGGTCCGTTGACCATAATCTGTACCTGGGATGCCGATCGACCGCAAAAGGAGCATATTTGTGTATTGTCAGTGCGCATAAGCTATTTCTTGCTGCCTTTTTCCATATTATTCACGATGACTTCATCGATCAAGCCGTATGCCTTGGCTTCCTCGGCATTCATAAAGTAATCACGGTCCGTGTCATGCTCGATCTTCTCAAATGGCTGGCCGGTATGCTTGACCAGGATTTCATTCAACCGCTTCTTGATGTTCAGGATTTCCCGTGCGTGTATTTCAATGTCCGCCGCCTGACCTTGAACTCCTCCCATCACCTGATGGATCAGGATGCGGGAATTGGGCAGGGTGGAGCGTTTTCCCGGCGCTCCAGCCGACAGCAGCACGGCTCCCATGGAAGCCGCCTGTCCCATGCAGATCGTGGCCACGTCCGGTTTGATGTACTGCATCGTATCGTAGATGGCTAATCCGGCGGTTACTACGCCTCCCGGCGAATTGATGTACAGAAAGATGTCCTTTTCCGGGTCTTCGGCTTCCAGGAAAAGCAGTTGCGCGATGACCAGGCTGGCCACCACGTCATTAATGGGTGTGCCGATAAAAATGATTCTTTCCTTGAGCAGTCGGCTGAAAATATCGAAGGCGCGTTCACCCCGCCCCGTCTGCTCGATGACCATTGGAACTAAGCCCATGAAACCCCCTTGATAAGTTCTGTTTTATGAAAACGTATTCACCTATTATATCGTCAGTCTGCCCCTTCAGCTTGACGCTAATCTCGCTAAAAGAGTGGCAGGCTATTTCTTTTTCTTCTTCGGTTTCTTCACTTTAACTGGCAGCGAATATACATAGTGATACGAACGGTTAAGCCATTTGTCTAACAAATCCGGATTGCCGTGAATCGATTCCGGTAAAACGACATATTCGCGCATCTGGCGTCCCCGCATCGGTTCAAAAGTCTGCGCCTCATCGTTTTCGGCAAAGATCGCTTCCCGGTATTCAGCCGGCAAGCGAATCCAGATATCATCTCCAAAGATACCGGCGAACATGTTATTATTCACGAACTGGACCGGGTGGCCAAACATCTGTTTCTTTTCGGGCTTAAAATCTGCAACAGCCTTATCCAGATGGGCGGCGAGTTCCAGGTTTGCTTTTTTCCAAGCCATATTTAGTGCGCGTGTTCAGTTTCAGTCTTAGCGAAGAACTCTTCAAACGAAACCTTCTTTTCCACTACTTTTGCCTTCGACACCAGATGCTGCAGAATCTTCTGCTCATGCATGTCATCTTTCATTCGGTCAGCGCGGTCTTCCAGTGAATAAGCCGCCTTGATCTGTTTTAGATTTTTGCCGGATGCTTGCGCGATCCGTTCGTATTCTCTCTCCAAATCTTCGTCAGTGACGTTCAGATTTTCCTGTTCGGAGATTTTTTCACGCAATAAATACCACTTCAGATTCCATACTGCACGATCCTGGAACTGGCTGCGCACGAACTCTTCATCGAATTTGCCGTTATCGACGTTATGTTCGCTTTTGCGGGCATCTTCGACGATACGGTCCAAGTACTCTTTCAGCATCCCCTGTGGGACATCCAGCTTGGAATGATCCACAACCTGGTGTGCCAGCAGATGCGCCATCCGATGAAAAGCTACGGCATCAACCTGCTTTTTCAGCTCAATCTGCACGCGCTCACGGAAATCCTTCATATCTTTAATCTCATCGCCCATCGACCTGGCAAAATCGTCATCCAGTTCGGGAAGCTGCTTTTGTTTGACTGTTTTTACGGTGACCTGCCAGTGTTCGTGCAGCTTCTCATCCTGGGGAGAAATCGGCGGTTTAATGATCGTTACAGTACGGTTCTGGCCAACTTCAATCCCGATTAATGGATCGCGGAATTCTGGCGCGGCCTTAGCCAGATCAATCGTGACGCCTTCCTGCTTATGACCGATAATCGCCACATGACCCATATCTAATTCCTGCAAATCAGCCTCTAAGATGCTGTTCTCATCGGCTGGAGCTTCTGACTCTGAAATGACAGCATTCCGTTCCCGCATCCTTTGCAGTTGCAGATCGACCTCGGTATCACCGATTTCCGCTGATTCACGCACGACGGTCAAGCTGTCATACGCTGCGATGGTGATCTCTGGCTTAACCTCAACTTCAGCCTTGAAAAGCAATGGTTTATCGGCTTCAAGTTGTACAATATCTATTTTGGGCGCAGATACTGGATTGCCAAAATCGGCTTCTTTCAGGGCGTTGACATAAAAATTGCCCAGGTTGTCATGGATCACTTCCATCTGCAGCATTTTTGCATACCGCTTACGAATCAGCGACATGGGAACTTTGCCCTTCCGGAATCCATCGATCTGGGCGTCTTTCTGCATTTTCTCTAATTCAGCCTCAATTTTGTCCTGAGATTCTTCGAATGGGACTTCAACGGTTAGTAACCAGCGTGTGGAATCTAATTGTTCTTTTTCAACCTTCAACGATAACTCACTGTATTTAATTGATTTTGTTACTCTAATTGTCAGATGTTCCTTAATGTATAAGGTAACTTAATAAAATAAGGAACTTCTCACAGTCATGCAACGAGAAAATCAGTATTCTATGATCTCTACCTTGACAAGGCGTACTTCAAGCGACTGACCAACTGCTGCGCGCGACCCAGATCGGATTGCAGATTCAGTGCATATTCAGCTTCCTCCAGCGCAGCTTCTTTCTGTCCCGCCTGCTCGAATGCTAAAGCTAAGTAGAGGCGGGCTTCCGAATCTTCAGGATCAATATCGACCGCGCGTTGATAAGCCAGGACGGCTCTGTCAAACATTTTTCGCAGACTGAAATCGACGCCATATCGCCAGTAGATCTCTTTCAAGAAGTAGGCGGCATATCGATCGGTGGGCTCATTCTGATACGCGGCTTCGAGATATTTGCGGGCGCTCTGGAAATCTGCCTGATCGTAAGCGGCAAATCCTTTGTCGCGGGCGACCCAGCCTTTACGGCTGCGCTCGAAGCGTTCACGCAGTTCTGCTTTACATTCCAGCGAGACATTGGTGAGGAGTGGGATGGGGGATTCACGCTGATCTGCTAATGCGAGAATATCTTCCCAGGGATTGAGGTGTTGGTGGCGGGGGATGGTATATTCTGTAAAAGGTCTGTCATCTCTAAGAACTGGATGATCCTTGACATAATTTTGCAGTCCTTCCGGCCCCAGGAAGTAACCGGAGAATATGGCCCAGGGATCATCGATGAGAACTCGTTTCAGAGCCTTCCGAATTTCAGGAGGGAATTCTCCTTTCTCCAACCAGGAGCCGTCAATTGTCAGCTCTCCATTTGAACAGAGCAAGATCCCTTCGCTGCCTACAATCCATAGGCTGCTCTGTGGAAAGACGTTGACTGCCGTGGCGATCAAAGAGCGAGCGTCTTTGCAGGTCATGCTGTAGAGAGGCACCCATTGGCAGAGCGCGCCTCCGGGATTAAGGCGTTTTCTCGCTTCCTGGTAAAATTCCCGGCTGTACAGCGAAGCTACCCCTTTTAATCCGGGGTGCATCGGTTCCAGAGTGATGACGTCGTATTTTTCTTCGGTTTTGAGTAGATAGCTTCTGCCGTCATCGATAATCACGCGGACGTGATCTTTATGCAAAACGTTTCCGTTCCATTCGCTGAACAGAGGGGCGGCTTTCAGCACGGAAGCGCAAATCTCCACGCAATCAACGCGTTCCAGATCGTATAGACCTAACGCTCCGAAGGTGCCGCCGCTGCCGAAGCAGATGACCAGAGCTTTTTTAGCATCAGGACAGGCCCACAGCGGCAGATGCCCCAACAACTGATTCTTGCGCTGCCCCGCCAGGCCAGTCGACGTAGCTTGCTGCTGGTTGAGCAGCAGACGGCGAACCTTACGGAAACCTTTGTCTTCAGTGACAATAACCGTTTGATCCGAACTCTCTTTATAGAACAGCAATTTGGCATTGTCGTGGGTTGGAATCTGCTGAAATCCGAAATTCGACTGAGTGGGGAAGAGGATCAGGGCCGCGGTGACAACCGGAATGGCGCTTAGTATTGCTATCTTACGCCGCGATAACTGCATCTGACCGAAGAGTAGCGCCACGATACCGACAACTGCGGAGAGAGCCGCCAACCCCGCCAGGCTGTTCTGAATACCAATACTCGGAATAAGCAGAAAGGCGCTGATGAAAACCCCTAAAATCGCTCCCGTGGTATTAATCGCTGCAACCCAGCCGACCTGTCGTCCCAGGCGCTTAAGGTTTGCGCTGTAAAGTGAAACAAGCAAAGGGAAAATATATCCCAGCAGGAATGTAACGGGAAAAATCAGGACAATCGCCTGCAAACTGGTATTTCGCAGAGTCAACGCCCAGAAGTTGGGATTTGAAGTGGAGGGTCGTCCCAACAGTTGATTGATCCAGATTTGTGACGCAAATCCTGCGACGACCAGCAGGGATACAAGCAGTTCCATAACGCCCAATTCAAACCAGGCGCCCGTCCTTTCCCAGTCGCTCCCCTCTTTTCGTTTGAATCGCCAGGCGGCTAATAAACTGCCGCCTCCTATACCCAGAAGATAAATGCCCAACATCTGTGCAAAAGCGTAGCCGTCGGCTACCACAGAGAAGGTCAAGATACGGAACCAGATAATCTCATATCCCAACGCCGCAAAACCAGAAATTCCCGCCAGGATAAGAACCAACCGCCTCAGGCCGGGCGCTGCATCAACAGGTTCAGGTGGGGCTTTTTTATGTGCTGGACTTTCAGATTTTGCCGCCGCGGTTCGGTGTGTGACGTCGCGTCTGGAGAGGTAGAGGGCGAATACCCCGATGATGACATTCGCCGCCATCGCCGCGCTGACTGTTCCCAGATAACCAAAGTTTTCCAGCAGAATAAATCCGCAGAGCAGCGTGCCCAGCGCCGCGCCGATGGTATTCAGCCCGTAAAGCCAACTGATACGGCGAAAACGCTGACCCAAACTGACCGTCAATCCGCGGGCCAATACCGGCAGAGTGCCCCCCATCAGCAACGTCGAGGGTAGTAGAATGATTACCGTCAGTAATGCCTGAAATATGAAACAGAGAAGGCTGCTGCTGCCTCGCAGCACAGGACATAGCACATAGATATACCGAATCAAAGGAACCAGAAAAACGGCCGCCAGCGCAGTCAAACCAATTCCGATTTCCAAGATACCGTAAAGCTTTAAGGGAGACATTTTATCGGCGCGTTTACCCAGCAGCGCCGCGCCCATAGCGATGCCGCCCAGATAAACTGCCAGTACCAGACTGACAGCCGATAAAGTGCTGCCGAAAATTAGATGGAGTTGGTGCGCAAACGTGGTCTCATAAACCAGCGCCGTCAAGCCGGATAGGAAGAAAAAGAGGTAGAACCAGCGGATCATGGGGATATCTCCTGCCCTGAAGATTTATTCCCCACCTCTCATTGTGGTCTGTTCGCTGCAGGCCGCGAGGTGGATGGTGACTCCTGTTTATTGCAGTCCCTGGTGAGCCTTCCATCGCAGCGGATTTCAGGTGATGATGGAATTTATGGTCTTATGTTTTCTCCGATTTTTCCTTTTAGCCGATACAATGCAAGCGTTTATTTCAACAGTACTATTTTACCCGATTCTATATTTGATCCTGATTCAAACCGATACAGGTACACCCCCGATGGCAAATCCGTCGCATCGAAGATGACTTCGTGCATTCCAATATCACGATATCCATCGATTAGCGTCGCAACTTTTCGTCCAGTTATATCATAAACCGCGAGGTTTACATGGCTGAATGCTGACAACTGAATGCTGATGGCTGTTGACGGATTGAAGGGGTTGGGATAAATCTGAACGATTTCATACTGATCTGGAGCAGTCGTGATTAACTCTGCTTCCTCGAATCCATCAAAATCCGTCCACCAGTTACTGATCCAAGCACCATTATCATCGGATGCAGATTTTTCAAAATCAAAGCTTGCAGAAGACCAGACCGAGGATGGATAAATCCCTACGTAAGCATTATAACTGTACTGGCCAGCCGGTGCATTTCCCGGCACAACCTGAGTCTTAGTGCGTTCAATTATGCCGACTGGCGCTGTGGCTGGCACGTTGATCAACGGCCCGAAAATGGTTCCTCCCGGCAGCGTTACGTCGATCCAGACGCTGCAACCGATGGGCACAGATTCACTGTTCATCACCGAAATATCGAAATCGAAACTGCCGCCGCCAGCCGGAATGATAATGGGCGGATTGACCGGCTCTAAGTCAATTGTCAAGTTCAGTGCCCCACCCAGAATGATAAACGGTGCTGGAGTAGTAGTAACCACCGTATCACCGCCAGCGACGACAGTATATCGCAGAAAACAATCCGTTGAACTGGCGGCCTGGGGAATCGTCCACTGCAGTCTGCCGTTATTGGGAAGTCCTGCGCCGATAAAATCCCACGGACCGGACGAGCCGCTGGTGGAAAGCTCGATATCAACTGTCGATGCCTGACCTCCGGGAACCGCCGAGACCCAGTCGGTAAACCGCTCGCTGCCCACCGGAAATACCTCTCCGCCTTTGGGGAACAGAGGTGTGCAAGTCAAAACCGTCGGCATCGAAGATTCTCTATAACAGCGCAGATGATTGTAACTGTTGATCCAGCTTCCTTCATCGGTAAGATGAACGATATCTGGATAGCCGTTATGATCGACGTCGCCGCCCACGTTCATCGTTTCGAAATCGCAATCCGGGTCGTTCCAAATCGTGTAATTGGCCGCTCGAGTCCAGTTGCCAGCGCCATCTCCCGTCCACACCTCTACGTTGCCGCTGCCGCCAGCCACCACATCACAGAAGCCATCTACATTCATATCGTAGAGGTAAGAATATTCCAAACCTCCGACTGGCAGATTGTTGGTATAATCGATCCATTGCGTCGAAGATTCATCGAAAACCCAGACGTAAACGCCGCCGCCATCAATGTAGGAAAGATCCATGCCGCCGTCGTTGTCAACGTCGCCCAACGATAAGCCGTCCAATCCCGCTGAACCACCGGTAGGAAGGTTGTACATGGCATCATAAAACGTGCCGTCACCATTTCCGAAGAAAAGCGATCCGTTCTGATAGGCCGAAGCCACATCGAGATTGCCGTCTTTGTTGATATCTCCGAAGAAGACCACCATATCGGGATTACTACCGGAGAGCGAGGCGCTGTGTGTCCAAGTGCCGTCCCCGTTGTTGAGGTAGATCATCAGCGGATTGCCGGATCCGAAAGAAGTCGAAGCGATATCCAGATCCCCGTCGTTGTCCACATCCCCAAAATCGCAGGCGAACATTCCCCAATCTTCACCTTGACTGGCCAACCCGTCATCCCAGGGCGTCCAGTTCTGGCCGGTGCCGTCCCCTAATGCTACTTCAATTAACTGATCACCGAAATCGTTCGATGAATAGTTATGGTGCATGCCGTAACCGATATCCTGCAGGCCGTCGCCATTGACGTCGCCGATGCAGCATCCTCCATAACCGAAATTACCGTTCTGGAAAACGCTGAATCTGCCGGTCCCGTCACCGAAATAGACCATGACTCCGTGTTCCTGAGTATTGATATAAGGCGACCCGTGGTCACCGATGGCGACCAGGTCAACATTGCCATCAAGATCGACGTCCGCCATCTCAATCTCCGAGTGGCCTCCTTCCCATTGAGGATCGGCGAGCCCCCCCGACGATTCGACATAGTCGAGACCGAAGACCGAACTAGTACTCAGGGTAAGAAACGATGCAGTGATGAGGACGAATTGGAAAGTTTTAATGAATGGATTCATGATGACTCCTGCAGAGACTGTATATTGGAAATAATAATATAGGGAAAAAAACAGAAGAAGTCAATAGAGGAAAATGATTCGGCGATTTTTTTTATGCGGCTATTTAGAATTAATGCGAAATTCTTGCGCTTCGAGGTTGTAAATCGCTTCCGTCACCTGTTCTGGTGAGATCTCTTGCATACAACGGAAGTGACGCAGAGGACAAACGTCGAATCCCAGGTGAGAACAGGGACGGCAGGATACCTTCGCCTGCAATAATCGGTGAGGTGAACGGAAGGGCTTGAATCCAAAAGCCGGCACAGTCGATCCGAACATCGCTACCACTGGAGTGCCGACAGCCGCAGCGATATGCATCGGACCGGCGTCGTGAGTGACTGCCAGGCGGCAGAGTGAAATTCCTGCAGCGCTTCCTGAAATGCTTAATTTGCCCGCAAAGTTTTGTATCCTCTCAGGCGCCAGCGATCGTAACCGCTCGCCTGCCTGATAATCATCCTGGTCTCCGAAAATCCACAGGGGCACGTCACGCTTTAGCAGTTCGTCGAGCACCTTTTCCCAATTGTCCAGCGGCCAGATTTTAGTAGCGAAAGAGGCTCCCGGACATAATGCTATCGGTTTGTCAAGCGAAGAACGGTCCAGGCCGGCGCGTTGGTAGAACTGATCCATCAATGAAACGATTCCAGGCCATTCCAGCCCCTTGTCATCATCGGCGACTCCTATGGATTTGAGCGCATCGAGATAGGCCCCGGGCACGGAAAACTCGGTACCGTAGAAGTTACGTTTGGTTTTTACCAGCAGCCAGCGTTTTATACGGCGCTTGTTATAGCTGAGGATCCGAGACGCACCGAGACGGCGCTTGATAAAGTTGCTGCGCAGACTGGTGTGCAGGTCAATGACAGTATGATAGCGATTTTTCAGGTTATTACAGAGTGCAGATAATGCGCGCTTGTCCCCTGGTTCAGCAAGGGGGATGAGGTTATTCAGGTGAGGGTTTCCAGCTAAAAGCTCGACGTACTGTTCTTTGACGATGAAATCGATTTGCGCCTTGGGGAAGGTTTTTCGCAGGCAGCGCAAGGTGTGTGTCGTGAGCAGAATATCGCCTAAAGAACTGAGTCGGATGATTAGGAAAGAATGAGAATCTGCTTGATCCGATAGCAAGGTTGTTACCAGGCTCCTTTGCCTTTGATAGCCATAAATATAGTGCGAATGATGATCACCACATCCAGAAGCGGCGAGAAGTTTTCGATATAATACAGGTCATAATCGATGTTGTCATGGATCTGCTTGGCGCGGTCGGCGGAAATTTGCCACATACCGGTAATACCCGGTTTTACCTTTAATCGTTCCCGCATGATCGTATCATATTGATCCACGATGAACTGCATTTCAGGACGGGGACCGACCAACGACATTTCGCCTTTCAGCACGTTCAGAAGCTGTGGCAGTTCGTCCAGGCTGCTGCGCCGCAGAAATCTGCCGATTTTGGTGATGCGCGGGTCATCGCTGTTATGGGGCGTCATTCCATATTTAGGCACATCCACGTACATAGAGCGGAATTTGTAGATCATGAAGGGCTTGCCATTCAATCCCACGCGTTCCTGCTTGAAAATTGCCTGCCCCGGTGAATCTTTTTTAATCATAGAGGTGAGCAGAACTATGGCAGGCCCCAGGAATATCATTCCGATCAGGGAAAGCACAATGTCCATCACCCGTTTTATGATCAGGTAAGACCAGTTGATATGTGATTCTTTGACTGTTAAAAGGGGAACGCCGTCCAACGATTCGATGGCTACACTTTGCAGCTTGTAGTCGAACAAATTGGGAATGAAGAAGAACTTGATGCCCGTTTCTTCGCATTGACGGATGATCTCAGCGATGCGGGTTTGCGGCACCGAGGGAATCGAAATGAACAGTTCATCGATGTGCTGACTTTTTGTGGCTTCCAGAATTTGTTCAAATCCACCGAAGCAGGGTAGAGCGTATTTTACTTCATCCGATTTTGAGCGAATCTTCTTGCCCCAGTACTGGACGTTATCATCCAAAAAACCGACCAGCAGAACGCCTAATCTCGGCGATCGAATGAAGCGTTCAGCCAACATTCGTCCGGCTTCACCAGCGCCATAGATTAAGGCGCGCCGGACTCCAATGCCCTTGGTGTGAAGTTTTTGGAACAGTTTGAAGAAGAGATACCGCTCGATGTTCAGAAAGACGATCAGGAAAGCGAACGAATAGGAGACGATTAACCTGGAGTAGGAGATGTCTTTGAAGTAAAACGAAGCGGTAAACAGAATCACCGCGGTCAGCAGAACGGCTTTAAAAATACCTTTAATCTCGTCGATGTTCATCACCGAAATGGTGCGCTTGTAAAGCCCCAGACGTTCGAACGTGAGCAGCATGATTACGTTGGTGATGACCGTCAAGCGCAGATACATTTCAAAAGGTTGAATGCCTTTACCCAGACCGATTTCAGTGTAGAGTTTATGGTAGAACCAATACCCCAGCAGCATCGATCCGGTAATGACCACGATGTCTGCAATCACCTGGACTGCAAAATAGAAACGCGTGATGACGTTGTGCAGTGTGTAGCTCTTAGGCGCGCCGTTGGCAGTTGGAGAGCCGTTCTTCACGGTTTCGTCTTTGTCGTCGATCTGAGGCATTTCCGCTTTAGCCATGATTTATAACCCCTTCAGCTTCCTGCGTCTGCAGAGTGCTAGGGTGAGCTTCAGGTTTGGGTTCCAGTGGAATCTGATCTTCCAGGATTTCAGCCATTTCAGGGACGCTTTTTCCTTCAAGCAGAAGATTATATAGTAATTCATAGCGGTCGGTTACTCGTTCCCAGCTATACTTCTTGCGAACTCTTTCTTCGGCTGCGGCGCGCAGGGCGATAACCTCTTCTGGATGATCGGCAAAATATTGCAGTTTGATGGCCAGATCCTCTTCAGCATTGCTGTTATCAAACCAGGAACCGGATGGCCCGATGACCTCCATGTTAGCCGGTGTATTCCGCACCAGCACTGCATTGGAAAACGCCATCTGATCCAGCAGCACCGGTCGAGTGCCGTCAACGCCGCTCGCCAGCACGAACATGTAGGCGTTGCTGGAAATCTCCTGGTACTCTTCGCCGAAGAGATACCCGGTAAAGACCACTCGTTCACCCGCCATGGCTTTGAGTGACGCCTTATAATCATCAGAATATGGGGCGTCCCCTACAATGGCCAGCTTCAGATCAGTTTCCACGCGTGAAAACGCTTCAATTAAGGTATGAGCGTTGTTCTCAGGAACCATTCTGCCTACGAATAGTACATAACGCCGCGGTTCCAAGCCGAACCGCTCCAATACGTCAGATCCTTCATGCCGCCTGATATTTGCGCCGTACGGGATGAATAAAGTCTCCATACCGAAGAGATTTCTATAACGCTTTTCAATCACCTGAGAGTCTGCAATGACAACGTGAGGAGATCGAGTGGCAATCTTTTCACAGATGCGCAGATAAATTCTGGCGAAAGTACCCCACTTGTCTCTCTGCCAGTCAGCGCCGTCAACGTTCAGAATAACCTTGGTTCTTATAAATCGAAGTAAAAATGCCAGTGGCGCGTTACCGACACCACACATATAGACGATATCATACTTATTAAAGCTGGCGTGCAGGCAGCCGAAAAAAGTATGGATGATAGAATCGAGATGTTTGGTCGCCAGAGTCGGCAGACGAACCAGACGAATACCCATGTATTCACTGCCGCGATACAGCACAAAAGTGCTGCGGTTGTACACAGTCACGTCGTGCCCGCGACGCACCAGACGTTTGGCTATCTGTTCAACAAAAGTCTCAAATCCGGAGTAAGATGCCGGAATCCCCCTGATTCCCATAAACGCGATCTTCATATAGTTTTCCTAAGACCTGGTTAGTTTTGTTTCCCCCGAAACAATTTTCACTAACGCAGCTTCCACCAGAGCTTCGCCAACTCGACAAAAGCCATCAAGATCACCCACGGTTTTGCGCCTGTTTGCGTTCCGGCTTGTCTTGGGTAGTGGTTGACGCCCACTTCCTTGATTTTGTAGCCGGCTTTTTTCACCCGGGCAAAGACCTCAGCGTCAATTAACGCGCCCTCCGATTCCAGAACCATATTACCGATGACTTCTCGCTTAAACAGCTTGAAGGCGCAGTTGACATCACGTACCGGCAGCCCGAATATGAGCTTGGTCAAGCTGGTCCATCCGAATGAATTGAGCTTACGAATGAACGGATCCATGCGTTTGATGCGGTATCCGGTCACCACGTCGTATTCGCCCAGCAACACCCAGAGTTTGGTGATCTCCTTGATGTCGAATTGCAGATCACCATCGGTGTAAAACACCGCGTCTTTCACCGCGCCATGATAGCCTGATTGCAGCGCCGCGCCATAACCCCGATTTTGAGCATGATGAATCACCCTGACTTCAGGGTGCGTCTGCGCGACACGATCTGCGATTTCGCCGGTTCTGTCTTGCGAGCCGTCATTGACGATGATGACTTCAAAATCATCTGTAACCAACCTGGCGGCTTCAATGGCAGCCAGTGCGGCATTCTCAACGTTTTCTTCTTCGTTGTAACAGGGAAAGAAAAGGGTTAAACTACGACCGGACATCGGCCTCTTTCTTCTCGATATTATGTGAATCCAAAATTAATTCTGAAATGTCGGGAGCTGCATCAGGCAGCAATCTGCAAATGCTCGCTCTGATGTCATCGTGGAAACGCTGGCGAGAAAACAGAGTCTCCAGCCGCTTCCGTCCCGCTTTGCCCATGCTTAAGCGACGATCTTTGTTCTGTGCCAGTTCCAATAAGGTCTCCGCAAAACCGGTCACGTTATTATGGGGTGTCAGAAGTCCTGTTTCACCGTGAACTACCATCTCCAGAGCGCCGCCGTGAGCGGTCGCTATAACCGGCCGCTGTGACGCCATCGCTTCCAAAACGACGGTCGGCAGCGGGTCGGGCAGGGTAGAAGGTAGTACAAAAACATCCAGCGCTTGCATTAATTGAGGAACGTCATCGCGGTGGGATAATATATTCATTCGATCTTGCAGGTCTAAATGTTTGACCCGTGCATGCAATTCATCGACTAAGTATTCGTAACCTTTGAAGGTGCCTCCCACAATCAGAAATTTCGCTTCTGGACAGATCTCCGAAACCAGATGCGCAGCCTCCACGAAATATTTCTGCCCCTTCCAGGGATGGATGCGGCCGATGACGCCAAAGAGCACGTCCTTTTGACCAACGCCTAATTCTACCCGCAGCTTCGCGGGTTCCGTTTCACCCTTGAACCGCTGCGGATCCAGCCCGTTGAAGATGACGTTCACCGGTGGATCGCCGGCCTTATTGTAATGCAGCAGTTGATCCCGAACCGGCCCGGAAACTGCGATAACTTCGTCCGAATTCCCTAAAACCAGCCTGGCGATTCCTTTGGCCAACCATTTCGGGTTCAGGATGATTTCGTGGATGTGGAATACATTCTTGATCTGACAGATACGTGCCGCCAGAGCGCCGGTTATAACAGCGCCGGTGTTGGAATAGACCAACTGCACCCTTTCCCGCCGAATCAATTGCACCAGGTTTCTTACATCCCGATAGACGTTCCAGAGAAATCCCGGCAATCTTGTCGGCTTGAAATTCACTCGCCGTAGGATGCTTTCACGGGTATAAAGAACTTCGACGCCTTCCTGTCGCAGTTTATCCGGCAAGGGACCATCGCCCGGAACTGCAACAATTGGACGGATCGTTTCTTTAAGCGCACGAACCACTTCCAGAAGGATGAAGTCCGCTCCGTAAAGTTCACTGTTAGAATGTACAAACAAAACTGCTGGTTTCATTCGGAAAACTCCAGAAATTGTTATCGAACTCAATCAAAACGGTTGTTAAAGCAAAATAAACAGACTGTTAATGTTCGGTTATTCTGTGGATTAAAAGATACGATTTACAGTTTCGCAACCTCTGATTTGGTCAGTCTTGAAATCTCAGCTTCTGCTTCTGCCATCTCCGCTTCATCCGGCCTTTTAAATGCATGGCGGGACTTGATCACCTGCGCCGGACTCCCTGCCGCGATGGAATAAGGCGGGACGTTTTTCGTCACTACGGAGCCCGCCGCTACGATGCTCCCTTTACCTACAGTCACACCAGCTAAAATAATCGATCCGGACGCTAACCAGCAATCATCTTCAACCACAATCGGCTGGCGAGTGACGCCTTGAGATCTCATGGTGACGTCAGCGCCTTTGAAATTGTGATTTTCAGCGAACAGCGATACCCGCGGCCCCATCATCACGTCATCACCGATAGTGATTCCACCTGAGCAGCCGATATAGGCAAAGGGTCCGATATTGGAGCGATCCCCTACCTTGAGACCAACGCCCAGCTCGCGGCCGTAATACCCCGAAGGTCGAATCATGGAGAAGCTGCCCACGGTCACATTATCACCGAAGCGGATGCCTGATTTAGAAGCGCCCTGGATTTCACAATCATCTTCGGCGATAAAATTGCGCCCCAGGTAAATATGCTTGCGGTTGCGCAGTTTGACCCGCTTACCGATAAAGTAGAGACCTTGGGTCTGCTTCAAAAACGAACGGTGCCACAATCCTCGCAGGAGAGCCATCCCCAGTTTTCCCAGCATAGCAACCATATCGCCGGGCAGCATGGAATCATCTAAAGTGTAATGGGGATCTCGCTTGATCTTTTTAACCAGCGACTGTAACATGCTCATCAAGCGGCTGCGATGCTGCTGTGACGCCTCAATGACTTTGCGATAAACGTCGGTTTGAACTTCGGCTACTCTTTCCATTGATTCAGCAGCAGTGATATGACTCTGTGCGTTTTGACCCATCTGCTTAGCATAGTCCGGGTCTTCCAGCAACCGGCAAACGGCATCTGCCAGAGCTTGTGGATTATTCGGTTCGATCAGAATTCCGGTTTCACCATCTTTCACTACCTCAGGCAGAGCGCCGACGGCCGTTACCACGGTAGGTCGAGCGAACGATCCTGCGATATGCAGAGGTCCCGACTGAGTTGCTTCCCGGTAAGGCAGCACCACGATATCGGATAGCTTATAGAGGGCTGGGACTTCTTCATCCGGGATGCTGTAATTTTTGATGATGAAATTAGCAGGGTTGACGATACGCTGCTGCAATTCCGAAAGCGCCAGCCGTCCTTCGCCTGCTAAAATAATCTTGACGTGCGGGAAACGCGCCGTAATCAACGGTTCCGCATCGATCAAAATATCGATACCCTTGTAGTGTTCCCAGCGTCCGAAGAAGAGGATGTACTGATGAATATCTTTAGCCTGAGACTGAATTTTATCGAAATGCTCGAAATATTTATATTCTCCGTGCGGAACGGGATAGATACGTTCTATTGGAATGCTGGAATAATCTGCCAGCTTTTCGCAGAGTGATTCCCCGTAAACGATCAGTCCTGCTGATTTCTGACGAATCTGATCACGCACCCAGTACTTGAATTTCTGGAGTGAAATCTTCTCATCAGAATGGGGGACAGGATCATGCACGGATGTAATATACGGGACCTCCTTACAGAGATGCATCAACAGCAGACAGCGGAAATCGTAAGATTCGTTGAAATGGACGATATCCGGTTTCAGTTCCCTGATCAGACGGCGCGTTTGCATCACCGGAATCCAGGCCTGCGGATCCAGGTTTTGCATATGCGGCAGTGTAATCAGGTCGATATTGCTGTGCAGCATGGCGCGCAGCCCTGCGACTTTGCCGTCGTAGGCGTTCAGTTCAGCGCTCTCTTCGGGGAAAACCAGTGTAACCTTATGGCTTTCCGCCAGAGCATTCGCCGTCTGCACGGTCTGTTTGATGTACCAGTTTGAAAAGTAGAGGATATGCATCTTGTAATCTATTTAGGTCCCAGTTTTCGTCCGGGTGCTTAGAATCCGGCAACTGGACTCACATTCATTTAGTGCACTTTGCTACTAAAAATATACCTTTATCCAGATCAGCGCATCTCTCTTCGTCCTTGCGAAGTGCAAGATAGCTCATGATTGAACTAATAAATCCATATCTGAATTGATTCTTTATCCCTTCAACGAAGAGTTTCCTCGCTAGTGGTCCCTTAAAAATCGGATAGATATCGACCTTGTTAAAACCAGTGTTCTCCAATAGCGTTTTTAGTTCTTCAATCCCGAAGTACTTCACGACGAAATGATCCTTTTTGTGTTTTTCGATGAGATCGCTGTCAGTTATTGTCTCAAGACAATCAACAGAAAATACAATCTGACCCTGCTTCTTTAAAATTCTGTGAATCTCCTTCAACACTTCTTCATAATTACTTATATGTTCTATGACACAGATACTGAAGACTTTGTCGAAGGATTCATCTTCCAGCTTTGCATCTTCGAGTTTGGAACAAAGAAATCGACTATTTATCCTATTTCTCAGTTTTTCAGATTTACGTCTCGCAGACGCCACAGCGGATTCTGAAATCTCTACCCCGGTGATCTCCTTACACTTTTTACCAAGAATGAGAGTTTGCAATCCTGCCCCGCATCCTAAATCGAGTACCTTATCCTTTTTTGAGATGCCAATATTCTTAGTCAGCTCCTTAAACTCGTATATTTTTAAAGGATTTGATATAAAAAAGAGATTGGGGTAAATTCTGAACTGAATTAATATCGATAATACAATATTCTTCAACGCTCGCATTTTTTTATCTCCTGTGATTTTGACTGCTACGATTACAGCTTTTCTTTGTTATATTATTCAACTATGAGAATCAAGATTATTTCCACAAGATTTGTTCCTGACCGACTGCTTATTCAAAATTCACGTAATATAAGACTTGCTTTCCATGAATTCAATTAAATCGCTGGTCAGCGCTTTGCTCCTCCTCAAGCTCTATCTTCGGAATTGGGGTATTATTCAGGCTCTTTCGCCGGGTAATGTAATCCCGGATCCCTGGTATCGAAAGCCATACCTGCAAGCACTTTAGAAAATAAAATCCGTAAAACCTTCCCAGAGTTAACGGCCAGGCCCAAACAGGCGCATGGCGTATAACAAATCTGCCAAAGGTACAGAACGCCGATGAAGATTTTATGGAGATCAACGATTCTACGAACATCTTGAAAGAAATCCGCTCTGTCCGAAGCAACAATTTTGATGTAACACCGGAATTCTTGACTTTGTTATATACCACGCTGCGTGGCCAGACAATCAATCTATATCCGGCTTTTTGAGCTCGGATACTGAAATCAGAATCACCGGAATACTGTGGAAAAGCCTCCTCATCAATCCAAATTCCTCGCCGAAAAACTTCCACTGGTACTAAAAGGCTCATGCCGGGCAGCCAATCGACGTCAAGCGGTTCCTGCCATTGATCACCATCTTTTTGGCCGCAGCCTAATACGCAGTGGCTTCCGAGCGCCCAGTTCACTTTTCCGCCCATTGACCAGATCTTCCAGGGTTCATCCGCATTGAGGATTTTGGATGCAACCAGCGCCTCCGGGAATTCTTCGACTCCTCTTAAAAGTTCAGTCAGAAAATCATCCTCCAGAATAATATCGTTATTTAAAAATAACACATAATCAGCGTCGTCATTCAAAGCATACTCAGAGCCAAGGTTGATCCCTCCTGACCACCAGAGGTTACCATCACCGGCCAGCACGACCACATCGGGAAATGCTTCGCGCAGTTTGTCGGCAGTGCCGTCTGTGGATCCATCGTCAACGACAATAATTTTGCTCTTTGGAGGCATCAACTGCCTCAAGTGCGTCACCATTGAAAGTGTATGTTTTATTCCATTGAACACTGGAATAACAGCAAAGATTGTTGCTTTTATAGCCATTTTACTCGCTTAATCAACTCTGGTAACCTTCAGTTGCTTAGAATCACGTTGTCTATCCTTCAATCCAATCCTGCGGAAAATCAGACGGTAAGCGCACAACCTCTAGGAGTGTGGCGATGAACTCATCATTTTCACCGGCCCGGTACGGATTATAATATTCCCAGACGATAGTCTTATCCAGTGTTACTTCAAAGGCACGTCCCGGTTCAGACTCGGTGATCAGTACATTGTTGTTCGGCAGACGCTGGCAAGAACCGATCTGCTCTGTGAAGAAATGCTCTTCTGGCGCTGTTCCGTACTGCCAGATGATCTCCCCGGTCGCTGGATCGAATTCTATAACTTTGGAGGTTTCAGGTTCACCCTGATTGTCGAAAACCATGATATGACCATTTTCCAGTATAGTTGGCTGATGCTGATGAGTCCATAGGTCAGATTCCGCCCATACTAATTTTTTCTGGTCAAG
>JAHJDJ010000059.1 GCA_018812585.1 bacterium | reverse complement strand
TAATTTTTTAAAAATCAGAATAAACTCATAATCTAACTTCAGGATTCCATTTCTCGGATAGGGAAACGAACCCATCACTGTAGCGCCGCCAGTTGTATTTGTGGTTGTGACTTTTTGCCAAATAATTGCTCCCATATAATCGAATCCAACGGTCTCACAAAACCTAATGATCTCTGTCCGTATTGGAATTACTTTATAACGACCATAATAAACTGAACGTGCAAATTGGTCTCCTATGTTTACACAAAGCCTGCATCCCTTGTGCAGAATGCGATAACACTCATTCCATACTAAGTTTAGATTATTTATATAGTCTTCATAGCTGTCGTCGAAGCCTATTTGGCTTCCATTTCCATAGTCTTTAAGTTGCCAGTAGGGCGGAGATGTCACAACAAGATGAACAGATTCATCTTTTAATTCGGACATATCGCGCGAATCGCCGATAATTATCTTGTGTTCAGTTTCCATATTAGATCACATTCGTTTCTTTCTAGCCGCCACGCGCCTAATTCCCCAGCGTTCAGGTCGGCGCAGTGGCTTTTTTAGCGCGGCAGGCCATCTCATTGCGGATGAAGCCCTGGCAGCTATCGCAGTGATATATCTTGAATCCTACCCGCTTCTTTTCGCCGCCCGGTAAAATCACCTGCCGGCGCGTGCGCGTCATCGTTACTTCGCGCAACTCTTCGCACTGCGGGCAGTATTCCTGCGGTTCAGGTGTTCGTTTCGGCATCTTTTAATCTGTGTAATCAGCGAAATCAGCGTCATTAGCGGTTCAGGCTTTTTTATCTCATCTGGGGGCAGTATTCCTGCTGGAATGGTACTCTTTTCGGCATCAACTAACCCCTAATCCCCAACACCTAATCCCTATCTCTACCTCATCTGCGGAAACAGAATGACGTCGCGGATGGAATGCTGATCAGTGAAGTACATGACCAGGCGGTCCACACCCACGCCCAATCCCGCAGTCGGCGGCATGCCGATCTCCAGCGCGGTCAGGAAATCCTCATCCAGCGGCTGAGCCTCATCGTCGCCCGCTTCACGCAGAAGGCCTTGAGCTTCAAAGCGCTCGCGTTGATCCAGCGGATCGTTCAGCTCAGAGAACGAATTGCAGAATTCGCGCCCGGCCAAAAATCCCTCGAACCGTTCCACCAAGCCATCATCACTGCGATGGCGCTTGGCTAACGGCGACAGCTCCTTGGGATAATCGATCACGAAACAGGGGCCGTCGAGCTTCGGTTCGACGAAGGCTCCGAACAGTTTATCCAGCAGTTTCCCGCGTCCTGTTTTCCCCGCGTCCAGCTTCAGACCGGCCTTGCTGCATTCGTCGGCGATCTGTTGATCGGTCAGTTCCCGCGCATCTTTGCCAATCGCTTCGTTGACCAGATCGAAAAACTTGTACCGCGGCCAGGGCGGCGTCAGGTCGTACTTTTTGCCCTCGTAGGTTAATTCAGGGCTGCCTAAGATCTCGCTGGCCAGCGCGGCCACCAGACCCTCCGTGATGGTCATGCAGAAGGTGTAATCTTCGTATGCGGCGTACAGTTCGAGCATGGTGAATTCGGGGTTGTGCGACCGGTCCATGCCTTCGTTGCGGAAGTCCTTGCCGATTTCGTAAACCCGGTCGAAGCCGCCGACGATCAAGCGTTTCAGGTACAATTCATCGGCGATGCGCAGGTAGAGATCCTTCTCCAGCACGTTATGATGCGTGACGAACGGTTTTGCTAAAGCGCCACCATACAGAGGCTGCAGAATGGGCGTTTCCACCTCGAGGAAACCCAACGCGTCCATATATGACCGCATGATCGTCACGATGCGCGTGCGCGTCTCGAAGACCTTGCGCACCTCAGGATTGACGACCAGGTCGATATAGCGCTGCCGGTAGCGAAGTTCTTTATCGCTGAAGGCGTCGTAAACTTCGCCCTCTTTTTCTTTGACGATGGGTAAGGGGTGGATATTCTTGGACAGCAGGACGAACTCTGCGACCCTTATTGAGATTTCACCCGAGTGCGTCACGAAAACTGTTCCCCTGACACCGACATGATCGCCGATATCGAAGAGCTTGAAGATGTCGAACTGATCCTCGCCGACCGCGTCTTTTTTGACGTAAATTTGAATGCGTCCGGCGCTGTCCTGGATGTGCGCGAAGCAGGATTTCCCCATCAGCCGGATGGCCATCAAGCGCCCGGCCAGGGAGACCTGTTCTTCCGATTTTTCCAGCTCTTCGGCCTGGTTCAGGACGTTGGTCGAACTGTGCGTCCGGCCGTACCGGTAGGGGAAGGCTTCGACGCCCAATTCCCTCAACTTCGCCAGCTTTTCGCGGCGGATTTTCTGCAGTTCGTGTAAGGTTGGTTCTTGGTTTTGCATGGGGTTCTCTAAATTGTCTGAACCACGGATTCCACGGATTTCACGGATTATTTCGGTGGAATATCGCAGTTGATAAGCTATTATTTAGCCCTCTTCCGAGGGATTGTGAATCCTGGACCCGTTCTTTAGGGCGGGTTTATCAGTAAATGTCTCAATGAACTTTGAAGCAATCACGTACAGCGATATTAAGAACATGATGAGACATGGTATGATTAATAAGTCGATTTTAATAAATTCGAGCCAAAGCATTATTAATGAAATGGCTATCATGATCGATGCAATGAAAGTAGTTTCCTTAATAGGTTTTAAAGTTCGGCTTTTTTCGTTTTCAAACCTGGTCACGGCAGCTTTTGTTCTTCCTATGTCAGCAATACAATAAGTTAGCTCGCTGATGACTTTTTCGTTAGGATCAGATTTGCTCAGTTCTCCTTGTCTCTGATTTTCACTTTCTTCTTGTTCTGATTTCAAAACTTCATCCAACATATAATGGTCTAGATGACCCACTGCATCATGATACAAGTAATTTGTACTGCCACCGTACGGTCCTCCGGAGTTTATTTTGTCGACCGGAATATCAATTCGATTATACTTGATATATGTTATCGCTTTACGTGCTTTTTCTCTAAAAAGGTCGTCGGAAATTCTATAATAATCCATTATTTTTATACTATACCCTATCGCCACTACCGCAAATATCGCCGCGAACACCTGCGCGCTCGCAGAGAAGAAATAGTGATAAGTGTCCGGAGAAATCGAATACCACTGAAGTGTGTCAACTACTGTTGGGTTCATTTTATTTTCTCTACCCCAGAATGTGCCGAAGGCATCCCTATGGGAAATTCTGGGGCTTAGACTATCCAAGATCACTAAAGTGATCGAAAGGTATTAACAAGCTCGTCGGATTCTGCCTTCGGCATCCCTGCGGGAAAAGTCCCGGCGCTCATTTTTACATCCAATTGACTGAAGTCAATGAGGTTTAAATGTGCTCAGTCACTTTAGTGACTTGGATTTATTGGTTGAGCCCCCGACTTTTAATCGGGGGG